>CAZKHC010000379.1:0-1381 GCA_964552135.1 uncultured Algimonas sp.
GCCCCAAATGGTTAATTTTGAATTACTAAAGCCAAAATTAAATCATGAACAAAAGTAAAAATTTTATCGGACAGCCGATACTGGGCCAGCTATTGAATTTATTAGATAGAGGCAAAATTGCTACTATAGCTAAAAAGCACAAGAGTGACCGATACTATAAGAAATTTAAGACCTACGAGCATTTGGTGTCGATGATGTTTGCTTGTCTGAGTAACTGTACCACCTTACGTGAATTATCAACAAGTATGATGGCTTGTGAGGGTAAGCTGAATCATTTGGGTATTGATTATGCCCCCAAACGCTCAACTATATCTGATGGTAACAAAAACAGGAGTAGTAGCGTATTTGAGGCTATCTACCATGACTTATACGATAAGTATGGTCAAGTTTTATCGGACAGCCGAAGTACAGATAAGCTACCTAAGGGGCTAAAATTAGCTGATTCTACTACTATAGGTTTATTCAAAGAGATCTTAAAGACAAGTGGACGTAAGCGCCTAGATGGTAGGCAAAAAGGAGGTATTAAAGCCCATACTGTAATAGATGCTGATAGAACAGCCCCTAGTTTCATACACTTTACAAGTGCAGCCACGCATGACAAGTGCTTAATGGATGAGTTGACACTTGAAGCAGGAGACTTTATTTGTTTTGATAAGGCTTACATAGACTATAAACGTTTTTATTTATGGACACAACAAGGAATATCAATGGTGACAAGGATGAAAACAAATGCAATTTATAAGTCCATAGAAGAATTAGACATACCAGATAAAGCAGACGATAGGATAATAAAGGATGAGGTCATATCAGTAAGTACTAAAGATGCTGATGAACAAGAAGTACAGTTAAAGCTCAGAAGAGTAACTTTTTACGACAAATTGAAGGACAAAGTATATGTGTTTATTTGCAACAAACTAGAAATAGAGGCAGAAACGATAGCTGCTATATATAAACGAAGGTGGTATATTGAAACTTTTTTTAGAAAGTTAAAGCAGAATTTTCCGTTAAAATATTTTCTAGGAGACAATCAAAATGCGATTGAAATACAAATCTGGACATCTCACATCTTAATGCTATTAATAGAAGTGTTAAAGAACAAAATAACAAGAAAATGGGCCTTCTCCAATCTGGTGTCTATGCTAAGAACCCATATCATGAGCTATATAAACGCAATCACTTTTTTGAATAATCCGGAACAGGCATGGTCCGAGAACAAGAATGAAAAAATCAAAATAGAACAGCTAGAACTGAAATTTTCAAGTGCTTGAAGTAGCTTATAGAGTTATAGAGGGGTTCTAATTTAGATTTTATTTGCTGTACACAGTATATAAGGCTTAGACATACTTTTTTTGCCTAATTTGAATTTTAAGCGGACACCACT
>CAZKHC010000380.1:0-1375 GCA_964552135.1 uncultured Algimonas sp.
CTCAGGGTCTTAAACTCGCTCCAAAACAATTTCTGGGACGTGAGGCCGTTGTCGCTCAAAATAAGCCGCTTAACCTATGCCAGATTTTCCCTCAAAGCGAACATTAACTTTTATGGCTCTTAATAATAAGACCACTAGAGTCCTGCTTCCATGCGGTTGCTATCCAATGTACTGCAGTCGTAAAAGCGAAGCTGATGTGGCTAGTTTAAAGTACAGTAATTTCCTGAAGTATCAGGTAATAAGTCCTGCTTTTTTATCCAAGCCGTGTCTTTGCCAGAGCGGCGCGCATATTCAGCTTTAAGATCAACTTGCACAAGCGGTCCGCGCTTATCAATAACCAAGCCACAGCTGGTTTCCGTTCCAACATCTGCGGTGGTACGAATATCTTGTTTAAGTGCTTCTTTTAATGCCTTATCCTGTTGTTTGTCCTGCTCTCTTTGTTGTGCGAGAGACTCCTCTAAGGCCAATACCTTCAAGGCTGTTCCGTCCAATGGCAATATAGACACACTCTGCTTGTAATTAGCCGAGTTCGCACTGTGCCTTGATTCAATGCTAAAATATCGATTGGGCATGATCGCTATTGACCACATTCTATCACCATTGGCATTGTTGCATTGAAAAACACCTAACTTTCCTTTTGCGCTTTCTTTTTTGAAGTGGAAATAATTTTGCGATATCCAGCCTTCTCTTGCTTGCTTTCCTTTTGAAGATTTAAAGGTGTGCGTGAGGTAGAGTATGTCATTCGAGGTCAATGAATACTGCTGCCCATTTTCAGTTATTGTTATCGGATCTACAGATAGTTTATAATCAGATAGTATCTGTGCGGTTTGAACAAAACTACCGGATTGCGTTTCTTCACAATACTTTTTTATAAATTTAGTAGGCTTGCTTAACCGTGATGCGCCTCCTAATGCTGTCACACGCGACTGATATAGATATGGCCCAAACTTAGATCCTGACCACCCATTTTCGGTATTCTCAGTGACGACCACAGTTCTTTCCGAATATTTCTTTTCCAAGATTTCATATAGATCATCAGGTAGAGATTGCGCGTTGCTCGTTATCGGCATTGCAATTGATGCTGTCAGTATAGCAGCAATGGAAATGGTTTTATTGATTATAGTCATGTTGCTCCTCCCAGTTTTCATGTTTATAAATACAACATTAAATATTATATTCTGAATGTAAACTGGGAACGAAATTCATGTCTTATTCATTAGTCTGAGAACTCATTCCAAGTGGCAAACGGCCATGCAAGCTCGTCTATCTTGTGTATGTCCGCAGATGCCCCGTAGCTAAAATTAAACGAGCGGCTTAGATTCGCCTCGTTTAAGACATTAAGCCGTCATATGCCTATCATTCCACCTAAAGAGGG
>CAZKHC010000381.1:0-1370 GCA_964552135.1 uncultured Algimonas sp.
GAAGCACGGGTTGCAGCTATTGGAACCGCGTTTTCTGTAAAGCTGGAAGGTGAAAGTATCGATGTAATTGTAAGTGAAGGCAAAATTCGATTTGACCGTGTCGGAGAAACGAGCGGAAAAACACTAAAACAGGTCGAAAAAATCGTCAAAGTAGATACACCCGTTTTCATGGAAGCTGGACAATCAATGGAATTTGAAAACCAAGTTCAAAAGGTTGCTGAAATAGACCCAGACATACTTGAAAAGAAATTTGCCTGGCAAAGAGGCGAAATAATCTTTTCGGGAGACAATTTGGAAAATGTTGTAGCCGAAATGAATCGGTATAGTTCCAAGACGATTATTATTTCCGATAAAGATTTAAGAAGTCTGCGTGTATCGGGTGTTTTTAAATCAG
The DNA here is from genome assembly GCA_964552135.1 of uncultured Algimonas sp. Classification (GTDB taxonomy): domain Bacteria; phylum Pseudomonadota; class Alphaproteobacteria; order Caulobacterales; family Maricaulaceae; genus Litorimonas. The sequence continues at coordinate 395 of CAZKHC010000381.1, forward strand.
ATGATATTTTCGCCATCCTTGAGGCTCTTGAAGTCACCATGAATATTCAAGTTGATGAGAGTACTGAAAATACGATTTATCTCTCAAGGTGATGTAAAAATGTCACTAGAAATTTATAATTAAAAAAAAATAAAAATGAGTTGGGGGAAAACACTCTATATTCCCACTTAACTTAGTAAGCTATTGGTTTGTACTTGTGTGTACGGATTGGGGTGTTACGGTTATAAAATATAAAAAGATAACGTCGGGATGAAATTGAAACAGCTAAAAATTGCGGCCGCTCTTGTCGTTGCATTCTCTGCGATTTCAAGTTCAGCATCTGCTGGTGAGATTGGAGAGGTATTTGAATTCAATGTACCTTTGCTCACTGTGGACTCTGCTATCAATGCGGTGGCTCAACAAGCAAATACTCCCGCTATCTTTCCTTATGATAAAGTTCGCCATTTAAACGCGAACCCTCTTAAGGGAACTTTTACAATCAATGACGCCCTCATAGAAATACTGAAAGGGACAGACCTTAAAGCTTACATTACGGATTCAGGTGTGATCACAGTTTGGTTGCCTGAAACCAACGAGAAAAACGGAGGGGAAACAGAACTATCCTCCGATCATAATGTAATCATAACTCAGGACGATCCAATGAAAATTAAGGGGAATAAAAGTTTATTAACCACAGCATCTGCAGCCATTCTCGCTGGGACAGCTGTGACGCCATCGCTTGCGCAAGATGCACCGTCTCAACAAGAAGATATAATTATCGTGACGGCTACAAAACGGGCTCAGAGTATTCAGGATATTCCGATTGCTGTTACAGCTGTCACGCCAAAACAATTGGAACGGCAAGGAATTCTGGATATCAAATCTCTGAGTTCGGTCGTGGGTGGACTGAGCATTCAGTCCTCGCAAACTGAGAGTCAGGGTACGTCTATTCGTATTCGCGGTGTGGGTACGACAGGGAATAATATCGGTGTAGAAA
>CAZKHC010000382.1:0-1369 GCA_964552135.1 uncultured Algimonas sp.
TTCTGGACGTGAACGCCTATACCCACCTTGTGCGCTGGACAGGTCATATAGGCGAACGCGGAGGCGCGAAACGCGGATATGCGACGAGATCCTACTATTAAACGGAAAATAGTGAATTCTTTCTCGTAGATTATTTGAAGCAATTATTTCACTAAAACGAAGCATGTCAGCAAGTACCCAGACTACAAGAATAGGGAAATCATCGTCCAATGTACTTTTTTGTGCTTTCTATTTCTACAAAGTGTGAAAGTTTAGGATTTTCGTTCCCATGCATATGGAACTATTAAATCGTCCATAGGTGTTTCAGCAAAGTGATTAGTATAATTGGACATGACCTTTTGCGCGATACCCAAGATAACTTCCAATACGTTTCGCTTTGTGTATCCTGCATCGAAGAACTCTTGAACCATTGTATCATCAACGACACCATGATTGCGCATCACACTAAGTGTGAAATCACGAAGTGTTTCCAATTTTGGATCCGCTAAAGGCGTTTCATTTCGCAAGGCTTCAGTAATTTCCGGGTCAATTTTCATATTATTGGCCATCAATGTATGGGCAGGGACGCAATAATGGCAATTATTTTCGACATTTGCGGCTTGCCAAATCACAGTCAGTTCGGTTCTGTTGAAGCTAGACTTCATGAATTGCTTATGAATTTCTTGATAACCTATAAAAAGGCCTGGAGCCTCTGCCATAATTCCGCGTAAATTTGGAATGAATCCGTATTGCTTCATAGCTATCGCTAGTAATTCCTTAGACTGTTCCGGGGCAGTCGTTTCGTCGTGAATTGTGAAGTCGATCATTATTACATCCTCAATAAATTTTCTAATTTTCAAAAGTTGAAAACATAGAACTTTGTAAACTTATCTTGAAAATTATAATAGTACCATATGGAACTAAAATCAAGTTCAAAGCTAGAGGAGAATCAAATGGCTCATAAAGTAATGATTTAAGTAGATTTTCACATTCCACAGTAGGTGTCTGGTTAAAAAACAGACCCAATTTTATCTTGCAATAAGTTCCATTTGGGACTAGTTTACAGGCGAGTTTCTAGTCAACTATCAGTACCAATTGGAGCGGATACTAAGTATGATATTTTATGATTTTCAGGGTGCTCCAAGTCCTCGAAGAGCTCGAATGTTTATTGCGGAGAAACAAATTGATATTGAGAGCCGTGAGATTGATTTAAAACTTAAAGAGCAATTTTCAACTGAATTCTTAGCAATTAATCCTCGTGGAACCGTGCCTGCTTTCGTTACAGATACAGGATTAGCTCTAACTGAAAATGTAGGCATTGCCGCTTATCTTGAAGAAAAATTCCCGACGCCGCCTCTTATGGGAAGTACAGCAGATGAAAAGGGAGCGG
>CAZKHC010000383.1:0-1368 GCA_964552135.1 uncultured Algimonas sp.
ACAGACAGACAGACAGACAGACAGACAGACAGACAATTTTTTTAGTAGGCAGGGAAATGTGCTGAAAAGAATATATTCTATTAACCTTTCTTTCTTCATGAAGTTACTTGAAGTAGTGTAACATAGAATGTTTAGTTTCTGGGTGAGTACATGAAAAATGTTGAGTACGCATGTACACACAGGTCGTAAATGGTAATAATGGGAGAAATAGACAAAAAAATCTGGACATTTTTTCATTATGGTACTTCAGCCTGTGTATGACTTCTATCTTTCACATACAAACCATCTGAAGTAATGAAGTATCGCAAAATGGTCTGTACGTATATGCTGAATTTGGAATAAAGCAGCTTAATCTTTCTGTTGTAACCAATATCCTGTTAGTCGGGTTGTAAGGCCAGAATTTACATGCCCACGTCAAGCCATATATTTCCTTTGAGGCGTGTTTTTGTTAGAATATTAGATTAGCTTGGGCTATGAGAAACCCATATATGGACCTAGGCTCAAAATGTGTCCATATATGGTAACTTACTCATAAGCGGTGCCACCCACAAATTATGCATTTTCACTGTAGTGAAGGTAGTAGGCCTACTATTAGTACCTACAGTGGCTATTCCGCTGTAGATTTATATTTTGCAGTATAGCCGAAATGGCTATTCCTGCCCGTATGGGCCATTTTAGAGATACTATCTGCAATAATAGGGGGTTTTAGGCAGGTTTTTACTCTCTAGTTTACATTTTCTAGGCACTATAAAGAGACGAGAGTTCGGCAAGTTAGCTGCAGAACATCTCGTCACAATCAACAGTCAACCAACTACAGTCATCAACGAGCAACACAACCGTCGCCGAACCTCTGGGCCAGACTTCTGGCACAGAGCAGCGACCTGCTTCCCGGCACCATAGCAATAGCTGTGCCCCCGCCCAATCAGCAACCGAGCTGGTCCGGCGGTGATCATACCCGCCCCCCGATAGGGCTACCGTCTCCGATAGGGCCACCGTCTCGTGAGGTCCTCATTCTCAGAACAATCCGGATTTAGTGTGGTTTGGGACCACGTTTTCAACCAGTCATCTTGTTCCAGGACTCCGTGCCACTCAGGCGTTCACACTCGGTCTATTGCCTCTGTCAGCGTCCGGGTCAATCGGAGGGCATTGCCTGACCCCAATCGGGGTACTTCGTCTGTGTTTCCGGAACTGAATGCGGCCATTCACTTTTGCTATAAATGCTATGCGGCCATTCGCTGGTCATTCAGAATTGCTAGTAAATTTGATATTGCCATGCGGCCATCCAAAAATTAATTTTTGGATTTCCGATTTTGGATGTTTGCTATGCGGACTAGCAACGCACATTCACTTTTGCAATGGCCGCATTCA
>CAZKHC010000384.1:0-1363 GCA_964552135.1 uncultured Algimonas sp.
CCCAAAGCAACGCATTATGGCCATATCGTGCAACTCAATGAAAACGGAAAAGTCCTGCGAACCTTCCAAGACCCGCAAGGCGCCTATCATGATGCAACGGGCGCAATTGTGCACGGCGGCCAGCTTTATGTGACAAGCCTGCACGAAACGGATTTGGCGCGGCGGCCCTATCCGCCTCTAAATTAGAACCATGAATTAGGGCCCATGCATTTGTCTAAAGCTGCTAGTTTAAGACTGTGGGTTGCCGCCCTCCAAACAAAGCGAGAATAGACGTTATGCGAACATCATTCAAAATCATCCTTATGGTCCTTTCCCTCATCCCGCTCTATTTTGCGGTGACGGGCATATTTGGCGGGGCAGCCTCAAATAATGGCGGCGCAGCCGTTAGCGCAGGTCTTGATAATCAATTCCGTTATTTGAGCGCTTTTTATCTCTCTATGTTTTTTGGTATCTGGTATGTCCTCGGCGATCTTGATAGGCGCGGCGCGGTCTTGCGTCTGTTTGTTCTCGCCATCTTCATTGGCGGGTTAGCGCGACTCTATAGTTATATTTACGTCGGACCCCCGCCCGCAAATGCAATGGTTGGTATGGCTCTTGAGCTGGGCTCGCCACTTCTTATCCTGTGGCATCATCTTGCAACGCGAGGCGATGGTCCTGTTGTCCCTTAATTTAAATTCCTATTTCCAGTAAAAGGCGAACTTTATGTCCAAACGCGAATTTGACGTTATTATTTATGGTGCCTCTGGGTTTACCGGCCGCCTCGTGGCGGAATATTTACAGGCTGAATATGCGGGCTCTGGCCTGAAATGGGCGATGGCAGGCCGCAATCTTGAGAAACTTCAAACCGTCGCGGGCGAAATGGGCATCTCCGGCGAAGTCGCCATGTTAACGGCCAATTCAGATGATCCCGCGAGCTTGGCCGCAATGGCTGCGCGCACAAAAGCGATTATCACGACGGTCGGTCCCTATCAGCTTTACGGCGAACCCTTGCTAAAAGCCTGCGCCAAAGGCGGAACGGATTATGTTGATCTTTGCGGGGAGCCTGCTTGGATGAAAGATATGATTGAGCGCTATGACGGCGCGGCCAAAAAATCCGGCGCGCGTATTGTTCTGTCTTGCGGCTTCGATTCCATTCCTTTTGATTTGGGTGTGTATCATCTGCAAAATCACGCTGCGAAGAAACATGGCGGCGTCTGTTCGCGGGTCAGATGCCGCGTGCGCGAAATGAAAGGAACCTTCTCTGGCGGAACCGCAGCCAGTTTCACCGAAACCATGAAACGCGCGCAAAAGCAGCCGGAAATTCTGGATTGGCTTAAAGACCCATTCTCACTCTCGCCAGAACCGGGCGCTCCGCAACCCCTTA
>CAZKHC010000385.1:0-1357 GCA_964552135.1 uncultured Algimonas sp.
CCGAATTGGTAATCGATCGTGGCTCGCCGATGATTCATCGCACTCTTAACGAAGCTCACTTCTCTGACGTCTACCAACTAGTAACTCTCGCTATACACCGAAAAGGTAAAGTGCTCGAGAGCATGCCTCAAGGCATTGCCAAAACACCACTTCGCTTAGGCGACGTTTTATTGGTGCAAGGTTCAAGCGAAAATATCGAACAAGTTAAGCGCAGAGGTCATTTCTTAGTGCTTGACGCTACTACCGAGTTACCGTCAACCAAATACGCATCGCGTGCAATCATCATCATGGCCATGACCATTTTAGCTGCGGGCCTTGGTATTGTGCCCATTGCAATTAGTGCCGTCGCGGGTGCACTGGCAATGGTGTTAACCAATTGCTTAAAATGGCAAGACATACAAAGGGCCCTTAGTGCTCAAGTAATATTAATTGTCGTTGCTAGTTTGGCTCTCGGTACGGCACTGACACAAACCGGTGCAACCCTCTACGTGGCGCATGAATTTGTCGAAATAACCGATGGCATGCCAGATAGAGTTGTCTTCTCGCTACTCATGCTATTAATGGCCGTACTAACCAATATCGTTTCTAATAATGCGGCAGCGGTTATTGGGACACCAATCGCAATCAGCATTGCAACACAGCTTGGCTTGCCACCTGAAGCGTTTGTATTGGCGGTACTGTTCGGTGCCAATATGAGCTATGCCACGCCAATGGCGTATCAAACTAATCTTTTAGTCATGAACGCTGGTGGTTACACCTTTATGGATTTTGTAAAAGCAGGTATTCCACTAACTATTATTATTTGGCTTAGCTTCAGTTTTATCGTGCCAATCATTTATGGCTTTTAGCTAGAAGCTCTGCAATAGAAGTCATGAGGGTTTTGATCACTAAACTGTCGGATGTCGAGCACAAAATCAATAACTACCCGCATAGCGGGTAGTATGATGAAAGCCCCTGTAAGGGGCTAGAAGTATCAGACTCCATTTAACCTCATCTGCTCTTGTCGTTTTTCTTCACTTTCTTGATTCCTTATATACTCTCACCCGTGGTGCATTTAGAAATTAATGCTCTAAATTGAAAAGCAAGTTGCTCATTAGCCAAGAAGGTTTATCATTGTTTTTTCGCAAAAAACCCCAATGATATGAGCAACTTACTTCGTAGTTATACCAGAATACACACCTTGCTGCACGAACTTGAATCAAACGACAATTTCTTAAATCAAGCACGTTTGCCCAAGCTAACTGACAAACAATTGATTGCCTTAAACTTGGCTGCTGAAGCGTTGGGCATCGATTCTGAACGTTATTTAGTCGTCCCTGAAGAATCACCCGTATGGGTGAGGTGAAAGATCTAATAG
>CAZKHC010000386.1:0-1357 GCA_964552135.1 uncultured Algimonas sp.
GTGTCATAGGACATAAAGTTATCTGTAATTAAATAGAAATAAAGTTGTATACTTGTTCTTTGAAATATTGCAAAATCTAAAATTATGGGAAAAGCCCTTAGCTATGCTATTCGTGAAAAAATAGTAGAACGTAGAAAAAAAGGACAGAGCTTTAATGACATATCAATTGCCTTAAATTGTTCAGAATCAGGTGCTAAAAAGATTTGGTACGCCTATAAAAAGCAAGGATCCACAGCATTAGAAAATAATTATTCAAATTGTGGTCGAATTTCCCACTTTCCCCAAGCCGTGCATGATACGGCGGATAAAATAAGAGATAATAATCAAGGAGCTACTTATGTATATAGCAAATTGTTAAAAGATTATCCTCACTTAGATATCCCTACAGCTCGAACACTTAGTCGCTGGTGGAAAAACGAGGGAACCAATCGACAACGTGGCCGTCCAGTTTCCTCAGAAAAAAATTATGGACAAAAGAAGCTCACCACACCTGGCAAATAGATGGAAAAGAGCAAGTACGCTTAAAAAACGGTAAAAAAGTAAGCTGGATGAATCTAGCAGATGAAGGCACAACAGCCCATTTAAAAGCGATTGTTCAGGATTGTCCAACAGTTGGTTCTATGTCTGAACAATCTGTTACTGGGTTAATTAATAATTGCTTTAAAAATTGGGGTTTACCTAAACAAATAAAAATAGATAATGGTCATCCTTTTGTTACTCCTGGTTATAGAGATGTGCCTACCAAAAGCAAAATGTGGTGGATAGGATTAGGGATACAAGTTATTCAAAACCAGCTACGCAGCCCTCAACAAAATGGAGCAGTTGAATGCTTACAAGGAATAATGAAAAATTGGTCAAATCCTAAGGACCAAGATTGTATAGAAGATTTACAAAAGCGATTAGATGAAGAAAGTAATTTTCAAAGAAATCATTATCGAATTCCAGCGAAAGAAAATAAAACACGAATTGAACTTCATCCAACTTTGCAGAGCAACCCCAGAAAGTACGATCCGGATAACTTTGATATCAATCTAGTTTATGATTTCTTATCAGAACAGGTATGGGAACGTAATATTAATAATGGGGGCTATGTAAACATAATGGGCGAAAGAATATACATTAGTTATAAAATCAAAAAACAACCAATTACAATCACATTTGACCCCATTGAAAAACAATGGTTAATCAGAAAAGAAAATGGGACCCTTTTGAAAACTTCAACCAGTGGAGTTCCCACTGAAGAACAAATCAAAAATTTTGCAATAATGTCAAAGAACTAGTCGTCAAATAAATGACTTTTTAATAGTATTCAACTTTATAACGATTTAACAATACACAACTTTATATCTCAAGACAC
>CAZKHC010000387.1:0-1353 GCA_964552135.1 uncultured Algimonas sp.
GATAGGATTTTCCCAAATTTGACGTGAGGGCGGAGTTTCCGATGACAGATACGACATATTTGATTGATAAAATCAAAGCTACCAATGTGATGACGGATCAACAACTTTTGGACCTAAGGCGCGGGTTTGGCGCTGACATGGTTATCGATGCTAGAGAAGCAGACGCCCTCTTTGCACTCGATTCAGTAACGACAAAACCCGATGGCTGGGCCGATTATTTCGTGCTTATCCTAACAACCTATCTCGTTCATCAAGGCCGCCCAGCAGGTTACATCAATGACGCCATGGCCGCGTGGTTGATTGCGCGTATTGATCATGACGGTGTTGTCGAAACGGAAACGGAACTTCGCCTGTTGATGAATGTCTTGAAAGTCGCGGAAGTCCCAGGTGACCGTCTCGAAGCCTATGCCCTTAATCAAGTCAAAGAAGCTGTATTGAATGGCCGCGGACGTGTGGGGTATGATAAACTTGTTCCTGGCGTTATTGGCCGCGCAGAAGTCGAGCTTCTCCGCCGCATTTTTTATAGTGTCGGCGGTGACGGCGGTATCGGTATCACAGATATGGAAGCCAAACAAATTTTTGAACTTAATGAAGCGACCAAAGGCCGCGAGAATGACCCTGAATGGCAACGCTTCTTTGTCGGGGCGATTGCAAACCATCTTATGATGCTTGCCGCTCCTGCTAAACTCGACCTCAGCGAAGTTCAACGCCGAGAGGCGTGGCTTGCCGACACTAGTATAAATCCTAGGGGATTTTTAGGTAACACCTTCCGCGCTTTAGTTCCAAAAAGTCTATCCAGTTCATTTAAATCCGCCTTCTCAGATCAAAGTTCAAGAGATCCCGCTTTGACGGAGTCTGTGTTAGATGACTTCACAATACTGAATACACGAAGCCTTCAAGATGCAGAATATATCACAGATGGCGAAGCACATTGGTTGATTCAAGCCTTGCAAGCGGACGGGGAAATCGACGCTAATGAACGCGCCCTGTTAAAATTCATCCGTCAAGAATGTCCTGCGATTTCAGAGACCCTGCGCCCTTGGATTAAAGCGGCTTAAAGTCTCAATAAAACAGACGATAACAGGCACAAATTTTACGCCAAATCGACATAGTCTGGTCATAAACAAACTCTAACGGCTCGCTATGTTTCGCAAATTTTTGATTTTCGGCGGTCTGTTGTCGCTCATTCCTCTCCTATTAGGGTTCACGGGCAGATGGCTGCCACTGGGCGAAAGCCTCGCCGTGTTTCGACTACCAAATGTCTTGGCGTCTTGCATTTTGATTCCGGTCTTGTGGCGGAGCAAATTTATCTTGCCTATTTTGGCTTTCATTATTCTCAGCTTTGGCTCCATG
>CAZKHC010000388.1:0-1347 GCA_964552135.1 uncultured Algimonas sp.
TCCCAGAGCCGTCGCAAATGAGTTAAACGTGTGAGCTAAAACTCAATATTATAAATCGAAAGCAATGTAAATTACTCTTATATTTCTTATATACTTATTGATTTATGAGTCATAAGTCATGAACTCTGCAATCTGAGAATTGATCGTCACGTGTTTTTGTTATAAACATGGGAAATTCTCGTACTACTTACATCCTTATCGACAAAGAGGTTTCTATTTTACATCATAAGTTTATTGTTTAGATCAACAAGGAATATCTCGACTAACAGATATTATTCCGTCTTTCACCACAAATTGTTTTTTAGGAGAATCTGTTCTGACATATTTAAATAAATGACCAATACAAACCGTGGTTCGTTGAGAATTGGTTATCACTAGTAATTCTTTAATTAGACGCGCTTGGGCACAGCGTTACGCCCAAGAGGTTGGATATGACCTAAATATATCTCCCGATTCCCAGCTCCTCACGAGGAGATCAACCACACCTTCCAACTTTCTTTATTCATTTTTAAGAGAATTCCCCACTTGGATTAGCTTGGATTGTGCAGAAGTTAGGATAAGAAAGGCATTTTCCAACGTAATGGCATTGAAGAGCTGCAAGTCCTTTTAGAAATCACCTAAAATATTTCGAGTCCTTTCATAATTCGCACAGCTCATCGCACAAAGATTGCCACTATCTTCGGCTTTTGCTGCCATGCACTTTCGACGAGGCTAATTAAACGGGTGATGAGTGGAGCCTTCCACTTAGCCTCGTCCATCAGCGTGCGTCATAGCATCTCTTAAATCGAGGCTGTGATGCTTAAACAAACAAATAAACAAAAGACTTATCTGGGACCGCCACATTTTTATAACCTTAAGCAATAATCCGGGACTTTGCTGACCACCAAACTCTATTTCTAAGTGCAAATTGATCAAAACGAACACGAGAGGTAGAGTACTCGAAAAAATCTTATACACCAAAAAATTCATTAGCAAAATTGAAAAAATCGAAAGAATCTGGTACGCAATTTTTGAAATATCCCAGTGTTGCCCAAACGATGGGTACAATTAACGTATGATTTGCATTACACTTTCACGACGGTGCATTTAACAAAAATTGGCCTTTTCCTAACATAAAATTTCGGGAATTGCATAAAGGCGCAGCCTTTATGCTATTCGTTATGCGGCGCCAAACCAGGCTAGTCTTCTCTAGAATTTAACTCTGAATCTAATTAACTTGGTCCCAGCCTCTGTAAAGGTCGAAAAACGCCGGAAATTGGGGGTAAAAATATCGATCCCGAGTGAACAAAATCTCCCAGAGCCGTCGCAAATGAGTTAAACGTGTGAGCTAAAACTCAATATTATAAA
>CAZKHC010000389.1:0-1340 GCA_964552135.1 uncultured Algimonas sp.
GTCCGTCGCACCAGTCTGACGTATATCCTCTATACTGACGGGGTCGCTCTGTCCAAACCATCTCCAAGATTCACGCATAATCTCTCTTTATATCAATATCACCGTTGAACTCGGCCTGATCCATCCCCACCCATGAGAGCTTCGACTTCTTTTCGGTTCACGCGATTAAAGTCACCTAAGACTGAGTGCTTAAGTGCTGAGCCTGCAACCGCAAATTCAAGGCTTTGTTGACGGTCTTCATAAAGGTTCATCCCTGCAATAAAGGCCGAGGCAAAGCTATCACCGCCGCCGACGCGGTCAACAATATCTGTGAGTTCATATTTTTTGGATGACAAAAAGCCATTTTTGCGATCACGCATACAAGCTGACCATCCATTGATGTTGGCATTCACTGCCGCACGGAGCGTAATCGCTATGGTCGACATGCCCGGATAAATATCGAGTACTTTTTGAGAAAGTTCTTCATATTTACTAAGGTCAAGATGCCCGCTTCCACTTTCGACATCCACGTCTACAGAAATACCGAGTGATTTCTGGCAATCCTCTTCATTGGCGATACCCACATCTATATGTTTGACAAGGTCTTTCATAACTTCAGGCGCGGTCTTGCCATACTTCCAAAGCTTACCTCGGAAATTAAAGTCACACGATGTTGTAACGCCTGCTTTTTGTGCTTCTTTCACGCATTCAAGACTAAGGTCAGCAGAACCTTGAGATAATGCAGGCGTAATACCCGTAATGTGGAGCCATTTTGCGCCTTTAAAGATCGTCGGCCAATCAAAATCACCGACTCTAGCTTCGCAAATGGACGAGGCTGCTCGATCATAAATAACTTTTGAGGCCCGCTGATTTGCACCTGTTTCAAGATAATAAATCCCCACACGATCCCCTTGGCGTTTTACATTTGAGGTATCAACGCCGAGCGCGCGAAGGCAGTTAATGGCATTCTGACCTATATCATTATCAGGGAGCGCAGAAATAAATCCCGCATCCAAACCATAATTAGACAGCGAGACCGCTACATTCGCCTCGCCGCCGCCAAAGGTCGCTTCGAATTGAGGGCTTTGGAAAAAGCGCTCATAGCCGGGCGAGCGCAACCGCAGCATTATTTCGCCGAAACTTAGAAAGTCAGTCATGTGATATGTTCCTTGCCCGATAAATCATCAATATGGGCTTTGAGTAATCGTTCAGAAATTTTTAAAACTGTCTTAGGATCGTCCGTCTGAACAAGCTGACTGGCAATCCGTTTATCTATTATTTACCGCGCTTCTAAGAGTAATACATGCCGCCATTAATATCGATATTAGCGCCAGTGATATAAGACGACGCATCCGATGCCA
>CAZKHC010000390.1:0-1340 GCA_964552135.1 uncultured Algimonas sp.
CAGCTTCCATCTTCCGCGAGCTCTGTCCCGTCCGGGCATTCAGCGGGGGATGAATAGGTCGTGGCCGATCCCTTATCGCGCTCCGACTCCCATTCTTCATTGGGGGTGGTCTCTTCATTTAGGGTCGTGTCAGGGTCTATTTCGGAAGCCGTCTCTGGGGCGGTTTCAATCAGGCCGCCTTCCAAAATGTCGTCTATTATCTTGTCCGCGGCGCTTGGATCCGCAGGCTTCAAGATGGTGGCGTCAGTCTCTTCGTCAGATATTTGCTCGCCCAGCTCTTGGACGGCTTTGTCTTTCAGCTCATCTGGGGCCGCCTCCGGTGGGACTTGGGCAAAGGCCGCACTCGGCAAAGCCATAAGGGCGGCTGTCATTAGGATTGTTTTTAAAGGGGGTAGTTTTGAGTCGGTCATTTTTGAGTAAGTCATTTTTGAGTAAGTCATGGGGGGGATCTTCTCTCTCTGTTAAGGTTAAGACCCCCAGTTGGACGCCAGAATGTGGCAACAGCGTGGCGCGTTCCTCTCCAACAGCTTACGATTTAGACAGTCAGCCCCGCGCATCGGCATGGTTTTTGCATCTCCCCTTTCCAAACTCGACAGATTAAATTCGAAGGAAATTCTATGTTAAATGTTGTAAATGGCGTGAACGGCGGCGTTCTGGGCTCAAATGATACCAATGATACCCTGCAAGGCGGCGCGGAAGACAATGTCTTCTTTGTCGGACGCGGCACAGATTTCGTCGCAGGCGGCGGCGGAAATGATACGTTAAATGTTGACGGCGAAGCCATCGAATGGACCTTCACGACGCTGAACAATGGCCAAATTCTGATGACGCATCCGACATGGGGTGCAAATACATTGGACAGCATCGAGTTCATCTTCTTTGCTCGGTCCGGCACAACACTCACAGTCCAAGAGGCGATTAACGCGACGGCAGGCCTACCGGCCCAGCGCCTAGATAGCGACAATGTCATCAATGGTACGGACGGTGATGATGTTCTGGCCGTGACCGCAGGCGTGCAAGGACTCTATGGCGGCGTTGGCAATGATAGCTATATCGGCAGCGACGCAGCCTTCTCTCAAGTGAATTATGATGGACAACGGTCTGAATTTACCATTTTGCAAAATGACGATGGATCTATCACAGTCTTTCACCCGATTTGGGGAACCGATGTTCTGACGAATATCGACGCACTTGTCTTTACAGGCCGCGAACCTGGGGTCGACGGCGCGGAACTTGGCGGGTTTGAATTTTTAGCGGTCGGCGACATTGTCTTTGACCAAAGCCTGCCTGAGCCTGAGCCTGAGCCTGAGCCTGAGCCTGAGCCTGAGCCTGAGCCTGAG
>CAZKHC010000391.1:0-1339 GCA_964552135.1 uncultured Algimonas sp.
ACACCGCCCGATTCGCTGGCAAATGCACCCAGGAGCCCTGGTAAAGGATCATTTCGACCAGGAGAACGAAACCTCCCGCGAGGGATGTATTACGCTCCGAATGCATTCCGGCCCAAGAGTCCTAATCTTCCGACTACTCCTGCTGGAGATTCTCGAGTGTATCCCAAAACGGCGCACCCGCAACCATCTCAGCAAGGGAGAGCATATGCCCTATACAGATCCATCGTATGTTTGGTCTGTAGGCAACAGGGGCACGTTATGAGTCAATGCCCGCTGCTCCCAGCTGAAGTTCGAATGAAGATTCGGGAAGCCCAAGCCGAGAAACCATTCTCGCAAGACGAACTTCAACAACTGAGAACCCTGATAGCCTCGGCAGAGGAAGATCCTAAAAAGGGAGACGAGCGGAGTGACGATAACTCGACGTCGGACTCAGAGGAAAGTTCGGGGGTCCTGGAAAAAGGGACCCAGGGGAGGAACTAGGGGATCCTCCCCCATTAGGGAAGGTTATTGGTGAAACAACATTAATAACCTCCCTTCAAGGGAACCAGATGACTGCGGCCGCTGGTTGCCCTACCCTAAGGACCATGAACAAATCACTCATGCATGAGTTATCTATCCCACCTCATCGCAGTAATCGAAATGTTCATGTCCTTGCCGTAGGATACCGAAATTATCGGATGGATGTATTACTTGGACTCACCCGCGGGGTGTTAAACTATCTAACGGTGGTTTTAGACACTGGAGCGAGTCTAAGTATTATCAGAGAAAATTGCCTTCCCCCTACGTGGAGGGAAGGAGAGGTCGAAAACCCAAAGCCTGGAATGAGGGTACTTGACGCCAATGGGAATAGGATACCCCCAAGGGCGATTGTACACTTACACCTGCAGGTGGGCGGTTTGTTGGTGAAGCAAAAGTTCCTCGTGGTGGATAATTTGTCAGTGCCCTGCATCATAGGGTGTGACTTCATCGATAAGCATATCGAGACTATCCACCCTCGGAAGAGGTATGTAGTATTAAGCAATGAGGAGAGGATTCATATCGGCCGCCGCCGCCCGAGCCAGTTGTCCGAAGAAGCACCGAAGCCTCGGTACTGGCCTCCTAGACGGAAGCCTCCGATTAAGCTCGCAGAGCGTACCACCTTGAAACCTGGACAAGTGAAACAGGTTAGGGTAACAACTTCTGCGGAAGGATTGCAGGTACTGATTCCAAAACAACAACTAATGTTGGAACGGAGTGTGCAAATGGCCAATGGTGTGGCCAATATAAGACCTGATATACCCTTTCTGGTGGAGATGGCTAACTTCGGCACGAAGAGGGTGATCCTCCCTAAGAAGACAGT
>CAZKHC010000392.1:0-1336 GCA_964552135.1 uncultured Algimonas sp.
TGAGGTTACCCCCATCTTTAGGACAGTTTCTTAGTGAATTTTAATGAATTAATCCGATGCAGGTTTTGCATATTTCAACATAGTATAAAGCCCTCCAAGGCTTTATGCGTATAGTGTTGAAATGTGTTAAACCCACTTCTAAGCAACTGCTTTCAATTGCTCAATATACAAATCAGAAGGTCTTTTGTCTTCGATGCAAGAATGCCTTCTTTGGTCATTGTAATAATTGATGTAGTCTTGGATCTTAATGAATAAATCGAAGCCGTCACTTGGAGGATTCAAGTATATCTTTTCATACTTGATAGACCTCCAGAATCTTTCTATGAACGCATTATCTGTAGCCCTTCCTTTCCCATCCATACTCAGCTTGGTATAATTACCTTCTAGTATCAGCTTGACGAATTCCTGAGACGTAAACTGACTGCCTTGATCAGTATTTACGATTAATGGTCTGCCATGCAAGATGAAAGCTTCTTTCATACATTCTATCACCCACTGCTTATCCATGCTGTTGGATAGAGACCAGTTCACTATATATCTGGAGTAGACATCTATGATGGCAACTAGATACATAAAGCCACTTGCCATAGGCACATAGGTAATATCAATCTGCCAGACTTGGTTGCGATCTGTAATCTTCAAACCCCTCAAAAGGTATGGAAATACCTTGTGTGCCTTGTTTTTCTTAGATGTGTGCTTGCCGGGCTGCAGGGACTCCAAGCCCATTACCTTGTAGTACAATCTTTCCACTCTTTTGTGATTTACGTCAAAGCCCTTGTCAAATTTTAGCCACTTGAACATCTGCGGAGCTCCCTTATAAGGGTGCTCCAGAAAATGTTCGTCCATCAGACGCATCAGCTTTAAATTCAGCTCACTTTCCATATTAGGCTCATAGTAAAAACCAGAACGATGGATGTCTAAAATGTCACACTGTCTTACTATGCTCAGGTCGATATGATCCTTGCTTATCATATTGCGCTTTTGTTGTAAAGGCATTATCGCAAGGCATTTTTTAAAAAATCCAATTCTACTTTTTGTCGACCTATGGTCTTCAGCAGTTCCTCTTCTTTTTTCTCTTGCTCTGTTTTTAGGCATTTGCCCTTACCCTTGGAAAACACTTCCTCAGCTGAGTTTAAAAATTCAGTCTTCCAGGTACTTATCTGCTGTGGATGCAGATTGAACTTATTGGCCAATTCTTGATTGGTCATACGTTCCTTAAGTGCTTCGATGACTACTTTTGCTTTAAATTTCGGCGTTAATTTTCTTCTTGCCATAACAGTAAATTTAAGATTTTGAATTAATTTAAACTACTGTCCTAATTTTGGGGGTAACTACA
>CAZKHC010000393.1:0-1334 GCA_964552135.1 uncultured Algimonas sp.
TTGAGAATTTTATAAGCGGTTGAATCGCAGCCTTTTTTACACGTCATCCTCGGTTATGAACCGAGGATTATCCCTATTCCGTCATCACAAGACTTGTTCTTGTGATCCATGGTGCCGATCGAGCAGCTCATGTCCGAGATAAAGAGATAAAGCCAAACCCTTAGCTCCATGGATTGCAAGGACAAGCCTTCCAATGACGAAACATTAGCGGATTGAGATTGATGTGGAGACTTCTCCTACCCCTCTTTCAAAAACTCCATAATCACTTCATCCACCGCGAGGTTATCTCCGGCTGCGGCATTTATCTTCGCGACGGTGCATCTGCTTTCTGCGCGCAGGGTGTTTTCCATTTTCATAGCCTCGACTACCGCGAGGGCTTGTCCGTCTTGGACCTCTTGGCCTTCTTCGACGAGAATACTGACAACAACGCCCGGCATAGGGCAAAGCAGGAGGTTCGATGTATCCGGCGGGATTTTCACAGGCATGAGCTGCGCGAGTTCTGCGGCGCGCGGATTACGCACAGCCACGTCAAACGTCACCCCGCGATGCCAGACGCGAAAGCCTTCGGGGATAGCGCGGGCCTTAAACGTAAAGACGCGGCTATCGACAAAGGCGTGAATAATCTCTTCGCCCGGCCGCCAGTTCAAACTGACTTCCAGCTCTAGCGCCGCTTTATCCGTATCATCATTCATGACGATTGTTCGCACGCCGACTTCGCCGTTTACATCGGCCGTATAGACTTTGTCTTCGCCCGTTGGGCATTTCACGGCGACAGACCATTCATCGGGGATATCGCGTTTATGATTGGCGAGGCTGCCGGAAATTTGGGCGGCGCGGTGCTGGGTGATGTCATGCATCAAGGAACAGACCGCCGCGATTTTGCGTGTATAGCCAGAGTTTTCCGGCGCGCCGACAAAACCGTCTGGATATTCTTCGGCGATAAAGGCCGTTGTAATATCGCCGCGATCAAAACGGTCATGATCATAAACGGCCTGCAAGAAGGGGATATTATGCCCGATGCCGTCCAGCTCGAAATTATCCAGCGCGTTTTTCATCGCCTCAATCGCAATGCCGCGATCTTCGCCCCATGTGCAGAGCTTGGCGATCATCGGATCATAAAACATTGATATTTCGCCGCCTTCAAAGACGCCCGTATCATTTCGGATAATCGCGCCTGTTTCGGTGGTCCGCTCAGCGGGCGGACGGTAGCGCACGAGGCGTCCAATTGACGGCAGGAAATTACGGTAAGGGTCTTCGGCGTAAATGCGGCTCTCCAAAGCCCAACCATTTAGCTTGACGTCCTTTTGTTTGATCTTGAGCTTTTCGCCTTGGGC
>CAZKHC010000394.1:0-1330 GCA_964552135.1 uncultured Algimonas sp.
ATCGATCCCGGTACCTCTCGCATGCTAAGCGAGCGCTCTACCATTTGAGCTAGTCCCCCTGTGATAGAAGTGTTGAACTACAGATAGACACATCGGTGAGTATATTTCGGCATTGCGATATTGCTTCGAATGTTTTCATGTTTTTCCGCTCTTTTATTTATTTCGAACTTTTTCTTTCTTTATTTCGGACTGTTCAATTCACATTCCATAAAGACTAGCGCCCGATGAGGGACTCGAACCCGCGACCCTCAGATTAAAAGTCTGATGCTCTACCGACTGAGCTAACCGGGCATACTGCTGCTCGAACATCTGTTGGTAGAGTAGGTACCCTTCTAGGTAGTACCCTTTCGAATTTGTCGATCTATTGCACTGAAAACTATCCTCCCCGGCGGGGAATCGAACCCCGGTCTCCCGCGTGACAGGCGGGGATACTTACCACTATACTACCGAGGATATATACTACTGCCTAAATCTCAAATTTTATTCACCCAAGAGCACTGTTACCTAAAATATAAAGTTCAAACCGAATCAAATATTGGAGAATCCGGGTATCGATCCCGGTGCCTCTCGCATGCAAAGCGAGCGCTCTCCCATTTGAGCTAATTCCCCATGTATAGGCAAAGTTCTTCATCATGAATCGACCAGAAGAGGCAGATATAACTGCCAGTAGAAAAAGTATGCGAAGAATATTTATGAAAAGTATTGCATCAGCCATCGTCTTCCTATAAGAATATAATTTCTCGAATAAAGAAAACAGCAGAGTGGCGCAGAGGAAGCGTGCTGGGCCCATAACCCAGAGGTCGGTGGATCGAAACCACCCTCTGCTACGTACAACCTTTTAAATTGGGACCAAATCACGAACGTGATATTAACATACGTAATCGTTTTAACCGTTCGTTTTCTTGCTCTAACACACGGCCACCGATAGCTCAGTTGGTAGAGCGGAGGACTGTAGATGGTACAAGCAACAGGCATCCTTAGGTCGCTGGTTCAAATCCGGCTCGGTGGACATTTTTCTGGGAAACTAGTAAGTATTTTGCGATAGTATTTTTTTATTTAGGGTAGTGAAAAACGCTTGTCAGAAGTGGGATTCGAACCCACGCCCACATACGTGGACCAGAATGCTCCTCTGCTTCAAAGGAAGAGACTTTACTCTTGAGTCTGGCGCCTTAGACCGCTCGGCCATCCTGACATATCGAGTCACAGACTTGTTCATAACCCTACCCGGTTGATTATCTACCTTTGTTCTAAAGGAATGGAATGGAGGACCCGGGCATCGATCCCGGTACCTCTCGCATGCTAAGCGAGCGCTCTACCATTTGAGCTAGTC
>CAZKHC010000395.1:0-1326 GCA_964552135.1 uncultured Algimonas sp.
CCCCTATGAGGAATTGAATAGTGTCAATCCTTGATTTTTGGGTTTGTCTGATTGGGCATTTTGGAGTAATGCAAGCTCTGGTTTGGTTAAGAATGCAGCTAGATCAACATAGGTAAAAAGATGCTGTCTTATTATGCTGGCCAGATTAGAGAAGGACCATCTTTTTCTAGATTTTTTTAATGATTTACGCACCACTTGTATCAATAGATCGGCTATTAGAGCTATCCAAATCTGTATTTTTATAGCATTAGGATTATCTCCCAAGAAGTATCTTAATGGTTGAGTAGATTTCCACCTTTTGAACATTATTTCTATCTGCCATCTTCGCTTATATATCTGTGCCACTTCTAGTGATGATATTTCAAAGTTGTTGGTAATAAATTCAAAGTTTCTGTTACTCTGGAAGTCATAGAAGGTTACTAATCTGACTAACATTACTTTGGTTGTCTTATTACTTCTTCTACCCATCTGAACAAGCTGGTCTTGTAATACACCACGTGTAGCTTCATCTTGCGAGATGGGCAAACATGTTAAGGATCTTATTAAGGATTTATTTCTCTTTCGGGTAATCCACCATACTTCATCTTGATCCCATTGATATAGGATATTGCTATTCGTATATGCCTTGTCAAAAACAATAAAAGAGCCTTGTTTTAAAGGGAGATAGCGCATAAATACCTGATCGTGTTGTTTCCCTTCAGTGATATGCACAAAAACTGGTAAGTCTTCTTCAGCATTTAACATAACATGAGCTTTGACACCTCCTTTCTTTCTTCCATTAAGCTTGTATGATCCTGCACCTTGCATAATATTACTAAACAGAGTGATCGTAGTTGAATCCACTATAAAAAGCCTACTGAGTATAGATTGAGATTTTCGGCTGTCCGGTAAAAATGGAAAATAATGCTTCACAAGACTATGGAAGATGTATCCGAAGACTTCATGAGTTCGTCTTTTATTAGCATCAGATATCGTACTCCTTCTTGGTGAGTATGTTAAGCCTAAATGCAGAAGTCTATTGGAGCTAAGCTGTAAGCCAGTAGTAAGCTCCCTTAATGACTGACATCCCATAAGAGAAGAATAAAGCAAGGTGATAAAATGATCATAAGTCCTGAAAGACTTGACATATCTATCAGCGTCGTACTTACCTACTGCTTGATTGATAATCGACTTGGGAACCAATTTTATGAGTTGACTTAGAATAGGCTGTCCGATAAAAAATGCATTTTTACCCATGGTGTATAACGTTTGTGCAAAAACAAAATACTACCATGTGAGGAGACTTGTGCTCCTCACCTATTCATTTTTTTATCGGACACTAGTGAT
>CAZKHC010000396.1:0-1309 GCA_964552135.1 uncultured Algimonas sp.
GCAGATAGGATATGAAACGAGATCGACGTGATTTCCTAAAAGGGGCAACGCTCGCCACTGCTGCTTCTGCCACTGCTTTAACCGGGTGCGTAAACGAAGAAGAGCCTCCGAAAATAGAGACCCCAGCCAGTCCTCCATCACATGAACAACACGCGGACGAAACAGGTGAAAGCCTTATTGACGAGCCTGAGTATAGTTCGGAAGAAGAAGAACAATATTTCGTAAAGAATCCTGTATCCGACTATATGGTGGATGTGATTAAATCCGTCGGGATCGAGTATATTGCTATTAATGCAGGATCCAGTTTTCGGGGATTGCAAGAATCTCTTGTTAATTATGGCGGAAATACACAACCTGAAATTCTAACCTGTCTCCATGAAGAAAGCGCCGTCGCCATAGCGCATGGATATGCCAAGGCCAAAGGTAAGCCGATGGCAGTTCTGTGCCACGGAACTGTTGGGACGCAACATGCCGCTATGGCAGTCTATAATGCTTATTGTGATCGCGCTCCCATGATTATTTTTGGCGGAAATTACACCGATGCTGCCTATCGAAGTCGGCCTGTCGAATGGCTACATGCAGCTCAAAACGCTGCGGCCCCGATCAAAGATTACATTAAATTTTATGCCGCGCCGCAATCCGCTAAACAGTTTGCTGAGACGGTTGTACGTGCCCATAAAATAGCAACCACAGCTCCAGCAGGACCTGTATTTATCAGTGTTGATAAACACTTGCAGGAAAAATCGATAAATGGTGAGGCTCCCCCTATTCCCAAATTATCTCCGACATTGCCTCCCCAAGGCAATATGGATGCGCTTGAACAAGCGGCAGATAGTTTGATAAAAGCAGAACATCCCGTCATTGTGGCAGAACGGCTTGCTCGGACACCAGAGGGCATGGAGCGATTAGTTGAACTGGCCGAGCTCCTACAAGCCCCGGTCTTGGATCGTTTTGGACGTATGAATTTTCCTAATCGCCATTATCTGGCACAATTTACGAATAGCCGAAAATTGCTACCCGAAGCCGATGTCATTTTAGGACTAGAAATTGATGATTTGCATGGACTTGTTTATTCAACGCCTGACACGGTGGCACATGAAACCCGCCGTTTTGCCCGCGAAGATATCGTCTTAATCAGTATTGGTGCGGGCAATCTTAATGTTCGGTCTAACTATCAAAATTTTCAGAGATACCTACCTGTTGACCTATCCATTGCTGGAGATGGAGAGGCAACTCTGCCCAGTTTAATAGAGTTGATTAAAGGTAAATTGACGATTGCGGATGAGGTCCGCATGGCCGCACGTAAAGA
>CAZKHC010000397.1:0-1306 GCA_964552135.1 uncultured Algimonas sp.
ATAGGTCTGGCGCTATAACGCGGCAACCAGCCGCCGTAAATACAGGAAGCATTTTGCGATAGAGGTAGCTCCAAGTCGGCTCGCCATGGAGGCAGAGAAATACAGTTTCCGCGTCTTTAGGCCCCTCATCTATATATGCCATCCGCAAATTTTCATAACCGGGGAGGTTGTCAATATATTGGGGTTCATAAGGAAATTTGGGTAGGACAGAAAACCGTTCTTCAGGCGTTCTCAGAGCCTTAATGGGACTAATTTGATTCATTTTTCTGATCTCCAAAATTATTGCTTTATGTATAATATAGGTTATGAAGCCTAATATCTAGGTTGAATAACCCAAGTCAATTAAAAACTTCTCGTAAAAGGGAAAAACTGCGAGACAGTAAGTTACGTAGGAATATAAATACCCGAGTATACAAATGAGCAATCCAGATATAAAATCCCAAATTATTAAAACCGCTCTTACTCTTTTCAACGAGAGAGGTTTTGGAGCGACAACGACTGCGGCCATTGCAGAGGCCACGGGTAAGTCTGTTGGGAACATATGGTACCATTACCGCACCAAAGGCGATATGTTGGAGGCCATTACGGAGTTAGCGATTGAACGCTTCGAAGAGCGTATCGCTATCAGGCCGCTATATGGGGAAAATATATTACATGAGTATGCGAAGATGCTGCGCTTTTTTGCAATTGAGTTACGTGACTTCAGGTTTATTTATAGGGACCAGGCTGATTATGGAAACTTTACGAAAATATTAGAAATAACCCCTCGTATATATAAAGAAACACTTGCTCAATTTGATCTCTATTTTAAGGCTATGATAAATGAGAAATACCTAGAAGATAAACCGGAGCGCATAGATGTCCTGATGCAAGCCTCCATTATCATCATTCGATATAATCTAGAAATTCACCGCGAGCGCGGTATAGAAAATATATCAGGATCAGGAGTTATCCAAGATGCATTTAAACTTCATATAAAGTTATTTGAGCCTTTACTAACTCCAAATGCCGCTGAAACGCTTTACTCTGAATTGGCAAAGTTATGAGTCATCTGGAGATATGGGCCGACACAGTCGGGAAAGCTCCAGTGAAATCTGGCATCTTCAAAGATTGATAAATCAGCAACTTTTACGCCGCCTGCGACGCCAATATGCTGTAAATTATAGCGGCTGATTTTTATACTGCCATCTGGTAGGTTTTTACTCCGCAGGCGGCAAACAACAAAAGTTACAATCAACTCTCAAAATTGTCCCGCAGGCTTTATCATGTCTGGACGGCGCCCATTGTCAAGGGTGATTTTTCGTGA
>CAZKHC010000398.1:0-1299 GCA_964552135.1 uncultured Algimonas sp.
ACGTATAGGTCTGCGGCGGCTGCTTTGAAGCATAAGTTTGATGATTGATTCTGATGGTGAAATTGCAATGGCACCTCATGTGTCCACCGAGTCTTGTTGGTTGCGGGCCGGCTTAGTTATAATGACTTCAACAGCACAATAGTTGTGCTAGATAGAATGGTGATTGAAATGCGTTATGCACTTTGGGTGTCCACCTTGGTTTTGTTGTGTATTAGCAGTCATGCCTTTTCGGCCGAGTATGAGTATGGTAATAAAGCCCTACAGATATGGGATGATCAAGGCAAAGCGAACTCGCCTCAGTGGGTACGCGTGTGGTTAAAAATGTTGGCGATCACTTACTTATCTGGTTTGTTTTTTATAATAAAACACGTGGAAGCCAGATGGATGGTCGGAGGTGTTTTGATCGGTTTGCTTTTCTCTAGGGTTATTATTCCAGAGTCAGACGTAGTTTTACTCTCAGGTTTATTCTCGCTGGTGCATGTTATTTTCTGGACGCCAGGGCTCTATCTATTATTGAGTCGCCAACCTTTTCGCAAAGAATTATCGTTGTATTCTGTTTGGGCTGGGTTAGCCACGATGGCAACATTATTTTCCTTCTATTTCGATGTGCCTGATACAGTGATTTATCTACATCATATTTTTACGAAGTAGGAGACAGTCTCGCGGCTAGTATTTTCTCTACGTCAATTGGCTCAGCAATGATAAGGCTAGGCAGTCGTCAGTGTTGGCTTTGGTCTAGAAGTGACTCCAGATCCAAGGATAGGTGGCAGAGTCGGTAAGGGTTCGGGTTGCCTTTATTTTATAACACTGTCAGTTTTTAATTAGTTGTTTAATATCCGCCGTCTGAGAAGTGGATTTAATTTAATCACTCGTTGGGAAGTTTCATTAGCTAAGTCGCATGATCAGCGACAAGCCATCTGATGACATCAACAGTGTCAAAGGCAAGGGACACAGACATTACCGCGAACGCCAACGCAATCCATTTACCTGAGTATGTTTGTGATACTCGCCACTGTGAGCGGCGCATATACAAATAGATGAGTACCGGGGTAAACGCCACAATATGGCCGAGGCCTAAGATTTTTTCAAAGCCAAAAAACGTAAAAATCGCAGTCATTGATAGTATGGCACCGATCATGCTAAGCAGAACCCAGCGGGCTTCAACCAACACGCACGAAGCTAAAAGGGATCGATAACGCAAGCACAAACTGCATAAATTTCATCCAGTTTTGAACTCACATTGGTAGGCCTATAACGTTGGCTTGGAAGGTGGTGAATAGTTCTGTCATTGAAGCGCTC
>CAZKHC010000399.1:0-1292 GCA_964552135.1 uncultured Algimonas sp.
TTGCCACTGGCCCTGATGGTTTCCGTGAACTGAGTCCCATTCCGCTTTTCGGACTTTTGATGTCCCGGACATTAGACGGGTTTCATCAGCTCCCGGCCTAACCGGTCTGCCATCACTCTCATCGTCCTTGTAAACTTATACTCTTACTCCTGTGCTTGTTGTTCCTAATATATCCTAAGCTGTATGCTGCGGCCTGTAAGGTTGATTTTTTGTCAGCACGGCCCAGATGATGCGAGCTGTCTTATTGGCCATAGCCACTGTTGCGAGCCGTGTCGGTTTGCGCTCGAGTATTGAAGCAGTCCAAGGATCAACTCTGTCTGGACGTGTTCGCGCGGCTCTTACGCGGGCCGTCATACCAACAACAAGAAGCTGCCTTAAGTATCGGTCGCCCATGCGAGATATTTTGCCAAGCCGTTCTTTACCGCCAGAAGATTTATTAAGTGGCGTTAGACCTATCCAAGCCGCAAGGTCACGCCCACTCTTGAACTGATGGGCACTTCCAATAGTAGCGACAATAGCTGACGCATTGATGGGCCCAATACCTGGGATTGTTTGCAAGAGCTTGATACGATGATCCGACTTCGCACTGGCCGCAATCTCTTTATCCAAATCCACAATACGGGCATGGAGCGCCAGTAAGTGCTGGGACAGTGACCGAATAACATCTTGCGCGAGAGGTGGCAGGTTCGTGTCGGAATCGGCCTCTATATCTTCAGCAAAACTGCGGATGTGCTCCAGACCCTTTCGGATGGTAACACCAAACTCGCCAACAAGGCCGCGTATCGTGTTTGATATTTGTGTGCGTTGGCCCACTAACATCTCACGGGCACGGTGCTGAGATAACAGGGCTTGTTGCTCGGCAGATTTAATCTGAACAAAACGCATAGTTGGCCGCGTGACAGCTTCGCAAATGGCTTCGGCATCAGCCGCGTCAGACTTCCCACGTTTGACATAGGGCTTCACATAGCTTGGCGGCATAAGTTTGACTTGATGGCCTAGTGCCGTCAGTTCGCGGCCCCAGTAATGCGCGCTACTGCATGCTTCTATGCCGATAAGACAAGGTTCTAGCTTTGCAAAGAAAGGCAAGATCCGCGTGCGACGCAAGGGTTTATTAAAGGCAACGGTCCCGTCTTCTGTTACACCGTGAACTTGAAAAATATTCTTAGCTAAATCTATTCCGATTATGGTAGTCTTCATTTGGGTGGCTCCTGTTTAACTCAGTCGTTTTGATAACAACTGTCTTATGGCGCATTGCGACGCCGCGGAAAGGAGCCATCCACACCATCCGCTTT
>CAZKHC010000400.1:0-1289 GCA_964552135.1 uncultured Algimonas sp.
TGGACCTCCCCATAAAAGTAGACATTAGGTTAAGTTGATTGGTGGTTATTGCTTACTATTAAAATAAGACAATATGTCAATGATTAGAAAGAGGTACACCAAGGCTGAAAAATTAGCCATAGTAAATGAGTCTTTGGAGAACGGGGTTCATCTATCAGATTTATCAGAAAGGTATTCGATACATATTAATACTATTAGTCGATGGCGGCGAGAGTTTTCGGCTTATAAGCAGGATGCCTTTCCAGGTAATGGTAAAGAAAGGCTTACTGAGGAACAGCGAGAGCTAAGGCAATTACGTAAAGAACTCAAGGAAGCCCAGCTTGCCAACGAGATCTTAAAAAAAGCCATGGGCATCATCTCTTCACCAAACAGGAAAAGTTTGCTTTCATGAAAAAGTATACAACAAAGTTTCCTGTGGCGATGATGTCCAAAATTTTAGGTGTAAGCAGAAGTGGGTACTATAAGTGGCTGATAAACAAGCCTCTACTCAAACTGCGAAGCAGGCAATTAGATGAACACATAAAAGAAGCCTTCAGCAAAAGTCTAATGACTTACGGAAGTCCGAGAATTGTACAGTATTTAGATAAATATGGTATCTCTTGCTCTAAGACTACTGTAGCCAGAAGTATGCATAGGCTCAACTTAGTAGCCCGCCCTAAGCGAAAGTATGTGTTAACAACTGACTCAAACCATGATCTTAAAGTCGCTGATAACTTGCTCAATAGACACTTCAAAGTAGCGCAGCTGAATACTTGTTGGGTTAGCGATATCACCTATATCTTAGTAGCAAGTAGGTGGATGTATCTGACTACTTTCATCGATTTGGCGGACAGAATGGTCGTAGGCTGGTCGTTGAGTAACAATATGACAGCCCGTGATACAGTTTGTGCCGCATTCAACGATGCCGTCTTTAAAAGACGAATCATTAAGACATCAGGATTGATGATTCATTCTGATCGAGGTGTCCAATATGCTTCATCAGAATTCCGGTCATTAATCGAAAGTTACGATTGTATCCAAAGTATGTCCCGAAAAGGGAATTGTTGGGACAATGCAGTCGCAGAATCATTCTTTAAAACAATCAAAATCGAAGCGCTCAACAGATATAGATTTAAAGATGCTATTTCTCTTCAGAAAGTTATCTTTAGGTATATAGACGGATTTTATAATACTGTTAGATTTCACTCAGCATTGGACGGACTTTCTCCTTTCCAGGCTTCTATTATAAAACAAAAATTAAAGGCTGCTTAATCAACCTAACTTTCTGTCCACTATACTGGGGAAGTCCA
>CAZKHC010000401.1:0-1288 GCA_964552135.1 uncultured Algimonas sp.
CGCGCCCATGTTCAATTCCCGAACCGCTTTGGCCAGCCAAGCGAATTTGGCGAGGTTGCCGTTTTCATGGCCGAGCATGCCTATATTAACGCTGAATATATCCGGACAGATGCGGGTGCGCGCATGCCGCCGCGTTAGAGGCCCTGCATTGTGGAAATAAACATTGACGACCATACGTTTGTGGGACGTGTTAATGATTTGAGCGTTGTTGGACTGAACTTTGATTCTTCAGACCAATTCGAAAAGTTCGAAGATATTAATTATGCGCTCTGGACAAACTATTGGCTTTCAGCACTAGTGAACAGGGTTCACTCTCTGAATATTCCGATAGATATGACGAAATATACAGTTGAGCAGGCATTTGCTCGTCACAACCCTCTGGGTGCTTATGATTGGTTGAATGTTACGGAGGACGTATTTTTAATGAGATCTTCGTCAGTAGTAGATTGCCTGCTAATATTGATGAACGAGATTGAGGAAATAGGAGAGACTCCAAAAAAATGTGTCCTCAATCGTCTACAGAAAAAAGGTCTATCGAAAGCCTCAGTAGACCAGGTTGACGCTATTAATATCCATTTAACCAATCATAAAAATGAAAGAAATGAACGTTTTCATCATGGGTTAGACGATGAGTTTACAGATGATGACAGGGTTTTAAAGCTTAAATCCAATATGATAAAATATGGAACTGATATAAATACTTCTAATATCCCTGCTGAGAAACAGCCCGAAGTACTCTTCAAAAAGGTCCAAAGTGAACTTGGTAAAAAGTATAGTAAGATAGCAAAAATTATTGCGGATAGTATTTATGTTGCTTTTGACAAATTAGAGCCAGAATTTGAATCAAGATTTTCAGATAAATACAAGAGACGTACGCACAAATTCGGATCTAATAACGCATAATCTACTTCTTATGCAGCTCTAACTTCGGGAATGGAATTTTGATCTCATTATCCCTGAGCGCCCGCCAGACGGCAAAATTCAAATCTGACGTAAATTTATTTGGGCCATCATCAATACCGGAACACCAAAACTCAACCGCCATATGGACGCCATATTCTCCGAACTCCCGAAATTCGAGGTCGGGCTCTTCGGGTTCACTCAACACCAGCGGATGGTTTTCAAAGACCGGAATCAAAATATCCTCAAGAGTATCTAAATCCGTATCATAAGATACTTTGAAATGGACCTCATAGCGTTGGCGCGGGTCTTTGTGGGTCCAGTTCTCGTAAGCATCTTCGGTGAATTTCGTATTCGGAACCATGATATCTTTGCCGTCCGTGGTTTC
>CAZKHC010000402.1:0-1286 GCA_964552135.1 uncultured Algimonas sp.
GGAACGGTGAGAAAATAAATTTATATTCTAAGCCACAATTCTATAGGACAATTTAGGGATGTTTTTATTGAATTGGATTTTGCTAAAATCAATCTCATTTTTATCAGTTTTGATACCAATGGGATATTCTTTTAAATTCAGTCTAACAAAAACCTTAAGCCCATCATCCGTTGTAGTTTTGCTAAAAAGTTCTTTGACAATATTATAATCAGAAAACACAGCACCTTGAATGGCTCTATGAGCATGACAAAATAATCTGTGTTCAATCGGATTCCATTTTGAAGCGTAAGGAGGATAATGGCAAATAATAAAATCTATTCCTATTTTTTCGGCTAATAATTGAATATGCTTTTTGAAAGCATGATGTCTATAACTATTGCCACCTCCAGAGTCGCAAAGGACAAGAATACACTTGGTATCGGGATAGTTATGAATACCATAATTTTCCCACCACCAGAGTAAATTGTCCGCTATAAAGGAGGCAGTCTCGTGGCTGTTTCCAATAGAAATATATCCTTCGTTTCTGTGTAAATCATATATTCCATGAGGAATCACTACTCCTTGTGCCAAGTAATGGTAATCATGGTCATACACTTCAAGTGGTGCGGTACAATAGGCTTTACCTGCTCTATATAAATTACCCAGACGCTCCTTCTTCTTACAGTCAATACTGATTACAGGACTGTCTATACTCATAATAGCAACTAATTTGAATATGATTTCAAATTGTTCATTTCTATACTTACAAGTTCCCGTTGCTAAGGTTTTACTCATCTTACGATACTTAAAACCTTCGCTTAAAAGTATCCGTTTGACAAAGCCATGGCTAACTTTATTGCCCGATTGTGCTTCAAATTGAAAGGCTATTTCTCTTGGCTTGAGATGTATCCAAAACACATCAGAGTTAGTAGGGCTACCTGCTTTATGTTGATTGATGAACAATTTTAATCCTTCAACTATTTCAGGAGCGGAGATTTCTTTTTTTTTCGTCCACCACCTGCTCGTCTCTGTTTTCCTTTGGGTATCGAACAAAGTAATTCGGGATTATTTAATTCCTTTATTCCACTTCGTATTCTGTACTCACTTATTTCGAATAAATCGCTGATATACTTAATACCGCCATAACCAAGTTTAGTAGCTTCTATAGCTGCATAATGGCGTTTATCTTTTTCCATAAGTTGTCCAAAATGTAAACACATTTTTTGCTCTATTTCTTGATTATATCTTGTCATTAGTTTTTTCGCAAATTTAAATAAAGAATGTAAATTTATTTTTTCCGCGTTCCT
>CAZKHC010000403.1:0-1286 GCA_964552135.1 uncultured Algimonas sp.
CCCCGGAAACGCTCAGGTCAACGGACCGTTTGGCAGTCAAAACGCTGGAAAGCGGGCAATTTGGTGAAATGCCCCGCCGACGGAGTAAGTCTAACGATTGAAGGTCAATCGCGGGATCAATCTCTCAGGCCTAAAGGACAGCAGGTGGCACAGGATGACGGCGAGAGCTGCAATGTGCCTATGACAATTTTAAAACAGACAGCATTGCACGCCCGCCACGTCGCACTTGGCGCAAAAATGGTGCCTTTCGCAGGCTATGATATGCCTGTGCAATATCCCCTAGGCGTATTGAAAGAGCATTTGCATACACGCGAAAAAGCGGGACTCTTTGACGTGTCGCATATGGGGCAGGTGTTCCTAGTGCCCGACGATAAGGATTTTGGGACAGCGGCAAAGGCGCTCGAAAAACTTGTGCCTTCGGATATTCAATCCCTGAAACCCGGACAGCAACGCTATTCGCAATTCCTGAATGAGGAAGGCGGGATTTTAGATGATTTGATGATTTCGCGTCTTGGTCTTCCAGGATATGAGCATGTGCTTTATCTCGTTGTTAATGCGGGCTGCAAGATTGGCGATTACGCGCATCTCGAGGCGCATATGCCGAGCGGCGTTGCTGTGCAGGTCAAAGACGAGACGCTCTCTCTAATTGCCTTGCAGGGGCCAAGCGCGGCGAAGGTTTTGACCGAGTTTAACCCTGCCGTCGGGGATTTGGTCTTTATGACCCATACCGACATAGAATTGAAAGGCTCTATGGAGACGCCCGTATGGGCTCATGTCTCTCGCTCCGGTTATACAGGTGAGGATGGATTTGAAATCTCGGTCAAACATGAAGATGTTGACAAGCTTGTAGACGCGCTATTGGCGCATGATGATGTTGAACCTATTGGCCTCGGCGCGCGGGACAGCTTGCGACTTGAAGCGGGACTTTGCCTCTATGGTCATGACATTGATACCTCCGTCTCCCCGATTGAGGCGGGATTATTTTGGTCCGTTCAGAAACATCGCCGCAGCGCAGATGCGGGATATCTCGGCGCAGCGCGAGTTGCCTCCGATATCGCAGATAAAACGACTAAGCGCCTTGTCGGGATAAAGCCAGAGGGACGGGCTCCTGCAAGAGAACATACCGAAGTCCAAGATATGAACGGCAATAAGATTGGCGAAATTACGTCGGGAGGTTTTGGCCCAACAGCCGGCGGTCCCGTTGCCATGGGTTATGTCGCGCGACCCTTCACAAAAGCTGGCACGGATGTGCAGCTCATCGTGCGCGGCAAAGCTCGCCTGGCCAA
>CAZKHC010000404.1:0-1281 GCA_964552135.1 uncultured Algimonas sp.
AAAAATACATCCGTGTCATTAATTTGAATATTTTCGGCTTTTTTTCGGATGGTTTTTTAAAAAAAGTGGGTTGTTTCGGCTGGTTTTTGGGTGGTTTTGCAAAAACTGGTAATTTTCGGATGGTTTCAGGTCGTTTCGTCTAGTTTCACCTTTTCTAGTATTGTACCCTATAGGGTAAATCCTAATTCCTTCCCTGGTCAAAAATCTTGGAAAGATCTTAGAAGATCTTGGAAGATCTTGGAAGATCTTACTAAGATCTTTCCAAGATTTTCCAAGTGTCTTGGATGTTTCTTGTATATTTCTTGTAGGACCATGCAAGAACTTACGTGTTCGTGCAAGAAAATCCAAGATTTTTTACTTAAGAAAATGCAATTATTTCCAAGATACAAGATCTTGCAAGAACTGAAACTTTTTCTGTTGAATAAAATATGAAACTTTCAAGATCTTATCAAAACTTGTCAGATTATAAAAGAATATTCAAGAACCAAGATCTTGGAAGAGATAAGTCATATATCGATGGGGTTTTCTTGCAAGGAAACGTATTTTCCCCTAAGAAAATCTAATTATTTCCAATCTTGTAAGAAATTAAACTTTTTGTATTGATTAAAATACGAAACTTCCAAGATCTTACCAAAACTTATCAGATAATAGAAAAATGTTTAAGGACCAAAATCTTGTAAGAGATAAAAATCAAATGACAATGAAATAGTTATATATATAGTTAGTATATTTCAAGGTTTTCTATTGGCTTCTACAAACACTTAGTAAACATACACATAACAGTATAAAAATCCTAGTAAAATAAAAAAGCATAAAACACTTTCTTTCTTCTAGAATATTGCGACCTGGTTGATAACCTCGCGGCATGATTTCCATGTTGAGTTTTGTGTATTCACCTTCACGATTATAGCTTCCTATAATCCAATATACAACTTTTGATATGTCGATAATTATTCTCGTTCAACATGTTGTGGTTCTTCCAAACGCACATTTTCCATACATTATGTAGTTCAAATGGCTATCACATTCAGTTATGATTGATGTACATTACATATCCAGTTATTGGTACTTCTCGGATAACTATCCCCTCGACTAGTGTTGTTCCTAAAAACACAAACACTTTTGGAAATTATGCCCCTGAAATACTCTACAAAATCTAAACAAAAAAAATCCTATATCAATAAAAAACTCCGATGTAGTGTTTAGAGCAATACAATAAAAGTCTTACTAATTTTAGTAAGCTAGTAGCATCATGATGTCCAACTTCATTCCAACCAACCA
>CAZKHC010000405.1:0-1281 GCA_964552135.1 uncultured Algimonas sp.
ACGCGCGGCGTCTCAACCGAATTGCTTTTGAAGAAATGCTTGAATTGGCGTCGCTTGGCGCGAAGGTGCTCCAAACCCGCTCTGTTGAGTTGGCGATGAATAATAACTTGCCTATCCGTGTCTTGACCAGCATGGCGGATGTCGGCGAGCCTAACCCTGGAACTCTGGTCTGCCACGAGGATGAAACCATGGAAGAACGCGTTGTTAGCGGCGTAGCCTATTCGCGCGACGAAGCTCAAATCACACTACTCCAACTGAAAGACGCGCCCGGAATGGTCGCCAAAGTTTGCCGCGCCATGAGCGATGCCAATGTCATTGTTGACATGATCGTTCAGGGCATTTCGCGCTCTGATAATGCGGCGAATTTGACATTCACAGTGGGTAAGCGCGATTTAGAGAAAGCCCTCGCGGCTCTCGAGAAAGCGAAATCCGAGATTGGTTTTGAGAATATTAAGTCGGACTCAAACGTGACGAAAGTTTCTGTCGTTGGTATCGGCATGCGGTCACACACAGGTGTCGCTCAGACGATGTTTGAAGCTTTGGCGGAGCGGAATATTAATGTCGAAGTCATCGCGACCTCTGAGATTAAAATCTCGGTCCTGATTGATAGCGAATATACAGAACTCGCCGTGCGCGCGCTGCATAGCGCTTTTGAGCTGCACACGACGCCCGCGCCGAAAGTGTCTGCGCCTTAAATCGCGGCTGTTTTTTTGGCTCTTGCAAGCAAAATTATCCCGATTGCCGACCAGACCACTTCTATGCCGATTTCGACATAGGTTTGCTGCGGTCCTGTGCCGTCCAAAATCAGACCTAAGACGCGTCCGACAAGAAAACTGAGAGTTATCAGAATAATTGCCTGGGTCAGGGCGATGCGGTTACCTTTAAGGGCGCAGAGTACGCAAATAAGTCCAGCGGCGGCGCTTGCCATCCACATGGCGCGAATTTGATGCAATCCTAAAAGGTCGGGCGTCCAGCCCATCGTCTCGCGCGCTAGGAGTTTGGGCATGAAGACGCCGTAGAGTCCAAAGAGCATATAAAAGAACCCGTTCAATAAGCCATAAATCTTCATCTCGTCTCTCCCGCATTTGCCAATCCATTTTGGCACGCCTTTATTGTGACGACTCGGCTTGCCAAAGCAAGTCCAGGAGACTATAGGCCCGCTTTCGCGGCATCTGTCGCGGCGCAGCGCGTTCGGTTAAATGGCATACCGCACCGCTCGAAAGGCTGACCGTCCTCTTTTCGTTTAGAGCGGCGGTCCATTATATTGGAGACCGAAATGCC
>CAZKHC010000406.1:0-1277 GCA_964552135.1 uncultured Algimonas sp.
CAAGCAGGTTTTCAAAACTAATAAGCGGGCCATTTCGATTTCTGAAAAGCATTTAGATATCTCTTCGCGTATAGATTGATGTTTGGAGAGCGGGCGTCCAAATGTTGTTCGCTGTGTTACCCGCTTACAGGCTTGCTCTAAGGAGCGCTGAGCCACGCCAATCAAGCGCATACAATGATGCATACGCCCTGGCCCAAGTCGTCCTTGCGCGATTTCAAATCCACGACCTTCACCGAGGAGAACGTTTTCGTAAGGCACACGCACATTTTCAAGAACGATTTCGGCATGTCCAATAGGGGCATCGTCATATCCCAATGTAGTAAGCGGACGTATCAGAGATAATCCCGGCGTATCCTTAGGTACAAGAATTTGTGTTTGCTGCTTATGACGACTTGGATTTTCCGGGTCTGACTTCCCCATAACAATAAATATTTTGCTGCGCTCATACATCGCCCCAGTGATGAACCATTTTCGCCCATTGAGAACCCACTCGTCACCTTCCTGTACAATGCTCAACTCGACATTCGTGGCATCAGATGAAGCGACCTGTGGTTCAGTCATGGCATAGCAGGATTTGATCTCACCGGCGAGCAAAGGGGTTAGCCACTTATCCTGCTGTGCTTTCGTCGCATATTTCATGAAGACTTCCATATTGCCTGTGTCAGGCGCGTTACAGTTAAACACTTCCGGGGACCATATCACTCGCCCCATCATTTCGGCCAAAGGCGCATAATCATAATTACTCAGACCGCCATGATCGCAATACTTCGCATATTCTTCGGGGACAAATAGGTTCCAAAGACCTGCTGCCTTGGCTTTTTTTTTAAGACTGTCCATGAGCGCAAGCGGTGCAAACCGGTTTTCGGCATTGTGCAATTCCATGGCATAGGCTTTTTCATTGGGATAGATATGCTCATCCATAAAAGCGCTGAGCTTGGCGAGTAAATTTTGTGATTTTTTTGAATGTTGATTTTTCATGGCTGCGTTTTTCTCTTTTTGTCTGACTTACTCTTAGAGCCGTGGCCTGACGTCTTCAATTTTAATTGGCAAATTCTCTACAATCGATTATTCAATGGGCCCTTACCGTCCCTGAAAAACGGGTTGCCTCTTTTCTGCAAATGCGGCGAGGCCTTCGACCATGTCGGCAGAGCGCAAATGTTGTCTGAAAATAAGCTGTTCATTGCGCAGTGCATCATCTCTCGTTTGTCCTTGCGTTTCCTGTGCTACAATTTTCATGCGGCGGAGGGCGAGAGGGCTTTTAGCCGAAATATGATCAG
>CAZKHC010000407.1:0-1272 GCA_964552135.1 uncultured Algimonas sp.
TTTAAAACCATACAAAACGAGTCGAAAAAAAGTTGATTGAAAAATAGGAAAGAAAATAAAAAAAGCAGGTGATATTTGTGTTGTCAAAAACAAATAAAAAATTCACCTGCAAAATGAAAAAACTTTTCACCGAAATCCAGCGTAGCTTGTTCAGTATATCTGAGAACCGCCCAGAGGGTCACGCATTGAAGCGGTTAAATAACTTGAGTGGTTTTGTGTGCGGAATGATACGCAAAGGTAGCAGTCATTTACCAGATATAGGTAGCGGATTACCCCAAAATATCAATTCGAATAGCAAAACAGTATCAGCGAAACGATTTGTAGAAAATAAATGGACAGATTATGAATGCCATTTTTTACCTTTTTTAGAATCGTTTTTACGCGGTCTTTTAGCTTTAACCTTACGTTCATCAGGAGTTCGTATCGTTATAGATGGTAGCCAAATGGGCAAAGATAATGCAGCATTGATGGTCAGTTTAGTTTGGCAAAATCGGGGTATTCCGATTTTCTGGATGGTAAAATCAGGTTCAAAAGGACATTTTAAACAAGAAAATCATGTAGAGGTACTTGGGCTTGCCGCCAAAATACTTTTACCGATTATTCCTAAGGATATGCCAGTGACGGTATTGGGAGATGGAGAATTCGATGGAATAGAGGTGCAAAAAATATGTTTGGCAAATCAATGGAATTATGTTTTGCGAACCGCTTGTAATACGGTTTTATATGAAAATGACGAACGTTTTCAAGCAAAAGAAATTCAAGCCAACCAAGAACTACACTGCTCTTTTATTCCTAATGTTGAATTCACCGAACAACGATATAAGTACGTTAATTTTCTTTGTTGGCATGATAAAAAAAACATGAAGAACCAATATTTTTAGTCAGCAACCTATTGAATGCTGGAGATATTATCAGATTTTATGACCAACGATATTCCATTGAGTGCCTCTTCAAAGACCTCAAATCAACCTCTTTCAATTTGCATAAAACAAGGCTTAAAAAACCAGAGGAAATTCATAACCTTATCATCATTGCGGCCTTGGCTTTTATCATTTTGACTATTTTAGCTATTCGCTACGATAGTGAAGATTGGCGTAAAAAAGTCCAAAGAATCCGAAAAGATAGAAAAGTCCTATCTTTTTTCACCTTTGCCTTCAAACTCATTCATTATTTCTTGGATAATGACATCGCGTTTATCTTTTCTTTCCAATTTTCAAAGAACTATGACTATTTTTAAATAGATAAACTCTACTTTTTCTGTATGGTTTTAAA
>CAZKHC010000408.1:0-1272 GCA_964552135.1 uncultured Algimonas sp.
TTAATTCTACTGCCTTCTGCTTAAATTTTAACGTAAAATAATGTGATTTTTGTCTCATAATTTTCTCAGTTAAAATCGAGCAAGGTAATAATTCAATTTAGAGTCCAATCTAATATAGCAAATCCAGATTATCAATAATTTCAATGAACACTTATTATGTTTATAATGAGCTCTAGTGATTCAAAATATAGCTAATTATCAGCAATTTACAGTTAAAAAATATTTTTTTCATTCATATAACAAAATCACATTTCCGTTTTAATGTTATTTTTTTCCGTTTTAATGTTATTTTTTCATTTTCGCAATAAAAAAATATGCAATGACTTATTAATCAATAACTTAGCGTCGTCGAAATAATAAAGATTAAATTTTCTTTTATTATTTAAATACTCACTTATAGTCACATAATTATGATTAATGATTCAATAAAAATTCTTGATTATGATATTAATGACGAATCAAGTAATGTAGAACATTACTTCCATTTTTTTCTAGGATATCTATTACCAATTATAGATGTTTTTTTAACAAGTTCTAAAACAAGGAAACAATAAAGATGTAAAACAATATCAATAAAAAAACAACTAAAGAAGTTGTTGTTCATTAATAATTAATAATCAAATACTTATGAAAACTTTAACCACAAAAACTTTAAAAATCAGTTTTTTCTTATTCTTATTAGCAGGGATTTCAAACTCGTGGGCTGCACCAAAATTAGATAACACATCAGTTAATGATGACAAAATCATAGAAATTTTGAATAATGAAAAAGCATTACACGATCTTGCTTTATTTATCATTGAAAAAGGTGAAAAAATAACTACACAAGAATATCAAGAAATAATAGCTCAAACTTCTGAAACTGTTTTTAGAAACAATCCTGAGTTAGAGTCTTTGGATTTAGAGAATTTTGATTCTTTATTTGTCAAAATAACTCGAGATATCATAAATACTAATGCTCCAGATTTTATGACAACTGTAGCAGCTAGTCTTTGTGGATCAAGAGGTTTTTGCTGTACTTCGAGCGGAAGTAATAAAGTTCGTTGCTGTAACCTATATTGTGGTGGACGTTGTGGCTGTTAATTTTGGTTTCTTAAACCAGAAATTATAAGGTTTTTTGCTACTAATTTTAATCACGTAGAATTCCACGATTCTTGAGTCGATGATTAAAATTAGTAGCAAAAAAATCATTCTAAATTTTAAATCATCCTAAAATAGGTTGATAATTTCTATAAAATTTAATTTAATCCTGTGAAACTCTAGTTTCACAGG
>CAZKHC010000409.1:0-1270 GCA_964552135.1 uncultured Algimonas sp.
TGGCAGGCGTCCACTTACAGCTACTTGTACTTTGGTTTTTAGTGACTAAAAATTTCAAAATATAAAAAAAGTGTAAAAGTATTTGAATCTTTCTTTGTTTTAGTTTAAAATTTCTTATTTGAATCCCTATGTACCTAGGACCCTGGACAACGCCCGTAAATGTACGGGCGCGTACGGGCGTCCGTAATATTTAGATATTCCAAAAACGCCCGTACACGCCCGTACGCGCCCGTACATGTACGGGCGTGTACGGGCGTCTATTTTATAAGTAAAATTTTAAGATATTAGGCATGCCCGGGACTTGCCCGTAAACGCCCGTACGTGTACGGGCGTGTGTACGGGTGCTATTAATCCATTCATAAATTTTTAATTATCAAAATTTAAAAAAATCTGCCAAATGATATTTATTTGTTTTTATATAAGTTAAAACCATAATATTAACAAGGGCTGGTGGCCTAGTGGTTAGAGCGTCGGTGTTCAAAGCCAAAGGAAGGTGGTTCAAGTCCCACTATAGACTTTTTTTATTTTTTTCTCAAATTTAATTTTATATTCATTTAAAATACTTGAGATACTTTTAAACATAAAATTTTGCATTTATTTACTCAATTAGGATTATCAACCTGGAGTAAAACCTTATAAAGTTTAAGCTATCGATATACCGCTATCCGCGACAAAATACTATAAAGTTGGGGAATATTTTCAGGTATGAAGAGTAAATTATAATGGAGATAACAGCAAAGAAACATCGTATACACTACAGTGTTCCCCGCGCTTCACGGGACGCTGTGGTTGTGTAAACACCTAAAGAAAATATTATCCTCAGCTTCACGCGCGGCACGCCTGTTGGTTTTACTTTAATATAAGTGAGAGACGAAACCAAATGTAACAGCAAACCTTTAGGTATTCTTTTACCGCGTGTTCTGTTATACTGTTGTTATAAAAGGAACGATAGATGAGATTAGACGTGGGGATGTATGCTGATGATTTCAAGAATATAAATAGCTGTTGTTGGCTCTTACCTTTTACTCCCTGGTTTTAACTTTGTGTTTTTGGTTGTTAGAAACCAAGTTATCAAGAATTTCAGGGTTTAAAACTTGTAAAGATGTGTTAAAGTTGTTGTATTAATTTTGACGCCCGTACGGTACGGGCGTTTTTATGAATTAGATCTCGACGCCCGTACACGCCCGTACATGTACGGGCGTGTACGGGCGTTGTCCAGGGTCCTAAATTATGTTTTTCAAAGTATCAACTGCCACCACTATCATTTTAT
>CAZKHC010000410.1:0-1266 GCA_964552135.1 uncultured Algimonas sp.
CCTTCGAGTGGAAAGTAGCGTGCGACGAGATAGCCAATTAAATCAACTTCTGCTCCCATCGAAAACCCGATGACAAATGCGGCTGGCAAGGCCGCGATTGGGCCGAATATCGCCAATGACAAAATCCCGATTATACAAACCGAAATAAAGGTCGCAGCTACATAGGGCGCAAATACACGATCAACGACTGCTCCAATTACGATACGGCCCAGAATGATAGCCGCACCCATTATTCCAGCGATCTCTGCAGCTCGAGATTTAGAAATACCTGCTTCGGATAAAATGGGAACAAAATGCACAAGTAAGCCGCCTATGCCGAGGGCAAGACAGAAAACAGCCGAGGACAAAAGTTTAAATTCGCCACTTTTCTTAGCCGTAATATACGCTTCAATGGCTAAGCTCTGATCTATGACTTTCGGAGTTTTTGCGCCGTCTAACCTTGATAAAACCGCTACGATCATAATACCTGCAATCGCCACAAATCCAGCTAATACCCAATAAGCCATACGCCAACCATGATCATCTATGACTCCTGAAATAATTCGCGGTGCAAGGATTGCGGCTAGGCCAGTTCCTGACAAAGCTAACCCCAATGCCAAACCGCGATGCTTGTCAAACACCGCATTAACAGCCCGCGTATAAGCGAGCGGTGAGGACGCCCCTGCCAATAAAGCCATGAGCGCACTTAATAAAATAAATGACATGATAGAATTCATGTAGAGAGCAAATAAGGAAAAAATGATGACCAACCCTAAAAGAGCGAAGGATATCGGTTTGACTAAACCATATTTATCTACTGCGGCGCCTACAAATGGAGAGATAAAGGCCAGTGTAAGTGTTGTCGCGAGAACACCAAATGAAGCTTGAGTTCTAGACCACCCAAATTCCTCGATCCAACTGGCGAAAAATACGCCTTGCGTATAAAAAGGAAGCGAAGATACACCAATCCCAATGCCCAGCGCGCACACCAAGATAAGTAACCAATGTTTCGCAAATTCATTCTTCGGTTTAGTTACCGTATCATTCATTGATCATTCCTACGGCTCTTATCCAAGCCGCGGAGGCTGCTTTAATTTTCACTGGAAAACAGGACATTGTAAATCCATGTGATGGCAAAATTTCAAGATTATGGAGTTTCTCAATTTGGAAATAGCCAATCTCACGGCCAGCCTTATGGCCCTCCCATATAATAGATGGATCTCTAGTTTCTTCCCATTTCTTGGCCGTGTGCGAAAAAGGCGCATCCCATGACCAGGCATCCGTACC
>CAZKHC010000411.1:0-1261 GCA_964552135.1 uncultured Algimonas sp.
TGAGGTGGTCCTAAAAAATCGGACAGTCTACTAAGGTGTGTTTATGATCCCTTTGAGGAGGAGATTTTGATGAGTAAACGCAGACGATTCAGTGATGACTTCAAGGCAAAGATAGCGCTTGAGGCCTTACGAGGCGACCAGACACTAAGTCAGATTGCCGCTCGGCATAAATTACACCCTAACCAGATCAGTCAGTGGAAGCGGCAAGCTCTGGAAGGGCTTAGCGAAGTGTTTTCAAGTGGCAAGTCCGGGCATGCGCAGTCTGATATGGATGCCAAGATTAAAGACCTTCATGCCAAGATCGGAGAGTTGACGGTGGAACGTGATTTTTTGTCACGCGGCTTGGATCGATGAGTGAGCGCAAAGCGATGCTGGAGCCCGACAATGCGGATTTGTCACTCTCGCGTCAGTGCAAGATTTTATCTCTGAGCCGTTCTTCAGCCTATTACCGGTCAAAGGGCGAAAGCCGAGAGACATTGACGCTGATGCGACGCATTGATGAGCTTTTTATGGCCTATCCGTTTTATGGGTCTCGCCAAATACAAGCGGCCTTGGCGCTCGAGGGGATAGCGGCTGGGCGTCATCGTGTGCGCCGATTGATGCGCCTCATGGGGCTGCAAGCTATCTATCAGCGGCCCAATACCAGCAAACCGCACCCTGAGCATCGGGTCTACCCTTACAAGCTGAGGGGTCTTTCTATAACTCGGCCTAATCACGTTTGGTGCACGGATATTACCTATATACCTATGCAACGCGGATTTTTATATCTGGTTGCGGTGATGGACTGGGCAACGCGGCGCGTGCTGTCCTGGCGTTTATCCAATACGCTGGACACAAGGTTTTGCTTGGAGGCCTTGGATGAAGCGATTGCGCGATACGGCCCACCGGAGATATTTAACTCGGACCAAGGCAGTCAGTTTACAAGCTTGGCTTTTACAAGCCGCCTTAAAAAACATGGTATCACGATCTCTATGGATGGACGCGGGCGTTATCTGGATAACATCTTTATTGAACGGCTATGGCGTTCGCTCAAATATGAAGCGGTATATCTGCATGAGATGAGCCATGGACATGTAGCCAAGAACATTATTGGCGACTGGATAAGCTTTTATAATCATAAACGGCCACACTCAGCCCTTGACGGCAGAACACCTGATATGGCCTATGGGGTTATAGAAAAACAGAAACTTGCGGCATAAATGAAACCAAAAGCACACCTTAAATAGGCCGCAAAACTGTCCAATCAATTAGGACCACCTCA
>CAZKHC010000412.1:0-1256 GCA_964552135.1 uncultured Algimonas sp.
GAGCGCAAAGCCGCTTTGATCAATGAATACGCCGTAAAACCTGGCGATACAGGTTCCCCCGAAGTTCAAGTCGCAATCCTGACAGAACGGATTGTTAATCTGACGGAACACTTCAAGACCAATAAGAAAGACAACCACTCACGTCGCGGTCTTTTGCTGATGGTCAATAAGCGTCGTAGCCTTTTGAGCTATGTCCAAAATAAGAGCGAGGACCGTTATCAGGACCTCATCAAGAGATTGGGATTACGCCGCTAGGCGATAACACCTTTCAAGAAACCAAGGTCGCCAGACGGGCGGCCTTTTGTGCATTTGAAGCACGCCTTCCATCTAAGCGAATGACCGCCGATGGAACCTGCCAAAAGGCAGAAAAAGTAAGTACGATGAAAGAAAGAAACTCTACGTATGTTCGATAAGAAAACAGTATCAATTGATTGGGCCGGCCGCACGCTGACCCTCGAAACCGGCGGCATGGCCCGCCAAGCCGACGGCGCAGTCTTTGTGACCTATGGCGACACAAAACTTCTCGCGACGGTTTGCGCCGCGAAATCCGAAAAGCCGGGACAAAGCTTTTTCCCGCTGACTGTAAATTACCAAGAAAAATTCTATGCTGCGGGTAAAATCCCAGGTGGTTATTTTAAACGCGAAGGCCGTCCAACCGAGCGCGAGACATTAATCTCTCGCCTGACAGACCGCCCAATTCGCCCGCTCTTCCCAAAGGGTTTCAAAAATGAAGTTCAGGTCGTTATCACGGTCCTGCAACATGACCTTGAAAATGAGCCGGATATCATTGGCATGGTCGGCGCTTCCGCTGCCCTCGCAATCTCTGGTCTACCGTTCATGGGCCCCATCGCGGCGTCGCGTGTTGGTTTGATTGACGGTGACTATGTTCTCAACCCAACCCTACAAGAGCTAGAAGAGTCTGAACTCGACCTTGTTGTTGCCGGCACAGAAGACGCCGTCATGATGGTAGAATCACAAGCCGATGAGCTCACAGAAGAGCAAATGATTGGCGCCGTGATGTTCGCCCATGAAAGCTGCCAAGATGTTATCGATGCGATTATTGAACTCGCAGAAGATGCGGCTAAGCCAGCTTGGGACTTCGAATCTCCGGATTACTCGAAAGAGAAAAAGGCGATGAAGAAGATTGCCGAAAAAGGCATCAAAGCCGCCTATAAGAAAACAGATAAAATGGAGCGCCAAGAGGCCCTTCGCGAAACACGCGAAATGGCATCTGCGGCGCTTATCGCCTCTGAAGA
>CAZKHC010000413.1:0-1254 GCA_964552135.1 uncultured Algimonas sp.
CGAATCCAGTTTTTAACGTCAGTGACATTCACTAAATTGTTTTCAGTGATATCAATCCGCGTTCCAATTTTTGATGTGTCAATCAGGCCATTTTCTATTTTCAGGTATTTTGGACCATATCCGGCGACATAGAGATAGCGATCCCCAAAGCTACACTTCACCCGATCGACGTTGAGATTACGCTGTCCATTCAGTTGCGGAAAATAGAAAAATGCATCACGTAAATCGAAAGGTCTATGTGGGTCCCGGGTGCGTTCGCCGTGCCTGTAGAGAACGTCAACCTGCTTATCAGCTGAGCTAAACCGACTATCCGTATATCCAAAATCACCCGATTTGGGACACTCTAAAACTTCTAGTTCAATAAAATCATCCATATTATTGAAATAGGTTTCTGCGTTCATTCTGTGAGGTGCATCGGGCGCGTTTTCTGCAATTTTTTTATAAGCCTTTACGATTTCGTCCTTTATTGTTTTGATCGGGGCGGCGCTAATTATAAACGAGGTTCCATCCGCGTATTGTTTTAAAAATGCGAGATAAAGTCCATCTGGCTTAAGCGTCATTCTCGGATAGATTCCACCACAACTATCGGTTCCGCTACCAATTGTCGTTTGCGGCGTATTAATAGTACCTTTTTCCCAAGTTTGAAAATTAGGCTCTAGATATGTTTCCTTGATACTGGGGTCATGGGGATAAGCGTGGTCCCTTAGTGAGACGGAACCACGGGTTATGTTTTTTACTACAATATGACGCAGCAGGTTTTCACGATAATCACCATATTCCGCATCGTCTTGTCGGACTAATTCGGTTCGTATTACAGCTATGGAAATTGTTTTCGGAAGGATCGGCTTATTTGACCCTACTTTAGATGGATAATATCGCGCATATGTTCGGTCGGTTCCCCATTCTTTATAAGGTAAAGGCGAACACGCCTGCGCAGAGGACCAACCCGCAGCGGTAAGGGTGAATGTCAGAGCCAATAATCGCATCATAATCATGACCTTTCCCAATGGGTTGTATCATGTTTATTCAAACTATGGCTAGAATATGTTCGCAGTGACTACGCCGTCAAAAACGTAACCGCACTCTCTTCTAGCTCACTCCCAAAGGCGCGCTGGAAAAACTCGCTAATAATCGGGCGTTCTAGCTCGTCGCATTTATTCAGGAATGTCAGGCGGAAGGCCTGCGCGATGTCGCCGTCGAATATGCGCGCGTTTTCCGCCCAATTCATGACGGTTCGCGGAGACATGACGGTGG
>CAZKHC010000414.1:0-1251 GCA_964552135.1 uncultured Algimonas sp.
CACTACTGTCCGGTTAAACTTTTCTCGAGGTTTAAGCGCATCTGTTTTGAGGTTTCTGGAGGTGGTTGTTCTGGCTGGATTAGATGATTTATGCTTCTGCGGTGCATGAGATTTATCCGAACTAGCCGTGTAAATGCTATGGTTCGCTTGACTGACTTTTGATGTCTTTGGGCCTGCCTAAGGATTAGGAATGCGATCAAAGCCACATAAATTTGTATCTTGATTGCGTTTTCAGAGGTCCCGATAAAGTGCTTTATCTTCAGATTTTGTTTTATCCATTTAAAGAATAATTCGATCTTCCAGCGTGTCTTATAGAGCTCTGCTATTTGCATTGCGGAACTCTCGATATCATTGCTGACAATCCGGATTGTTTTGCCTGTTTCAAGCCGAACACCTATTTCTCTGACAGGCATATCCATAGGGTTTCTTCGAGACCGGGCTAAGCGTTGTGGAAGATAACCAATCTTGTCATAAAGAACAGTGTTTTGGGTTCTATCGATAGGTTGTTCATAGACCTCACGGAGGCGGGTGTGAGATTTCAACCGAGTTACAAAACGTGCGCCCGTTTTGACGATTTCTGCCCACCAACTATAACTATAATAAGCTAAATCAAAGACATAGGTCTTTCC
Source organism: uncultured Algimonas sp. (assembly GCA_964552135.1). Classification (GTDB taxonomy): domain Bacteria; phylum Pseudomonadota; class Alphaproteobacteria; order Caulobacterales; family Maricaulaceae; genus Litorimonas. Next base: position 630 of record CAZKHC010000414.1, read on the forward strand.
GGGTTTAATATCTAAAAGCTCTGCGGCCTTTATATCGTTCACATTACAACGAGTAATATCGGCCCGGACAGGACAATCCGTCTCGGGATCATAAACAACATGAAGCTTCGCAGCGATACTGTCTTTGCTGAAGCGAGCCCAATCCGCGCTCAACCCGTTCAACTTTATAACACTCGCATCCAGTATACGAATACCTTCACCCAGAGCTCTTCGGCTACGCCGACCTCCGGATTGAACCATGTGAATAAACATATCTGCAAACAAACGCCAGGATCGGCTCGAATTTGCATCAGAGAGAGTTGAACGCGCAACCAATTTTGCGCCAGCATGGTAGAGACAGTTTTTGTGACTTTTGAGACCTAGTTCAATCTCACGCAAACTCGATGCTCCGGAAAGCTGCCCGTACAAAATCGCCAGAAACTGGCTTCGCGAAGAGCAACGCCGTGTCCGATAATCAGTTCCATGTTTGTCAACAAGATCATTAAAAACATCCCAATTTATATGTTGGGTTAATTGAGAAAATACGGTATTGCGATGCGGCATGGTTTGATCCTGTTTCTATGTCCAAAACGCGGCGAAACGTTCAAAACATAGTAGAATCAATACCATGCGCTTTGTCTAT
>CAZKHC010000415.1:0-1246 GCA_964552135.1 uncultured Algimonas sp.
CCCATGTTACACCCATGTTACGGTATAAGATTAGGGTAGTTTTAGGAATTTGACACATGTTACATCATGTTACACCTACTTTTGTAAAAAAGAAATAATTTATATTTTTTACAAAAGTAGGTGTAACATGGTGTAACATGCTGTAACATGGGCTTTTTCTTTGTTTACAACAAAAGCCACTAGTGTAACATGAGTGTAACATGGGCGTAACATGAAGTGTAAACAACGATTTTTCACTAAAAATCAAAGACTTGCTTGGTGGCAATATTACCTAATGTTTTTAAATACTTTTCCGGTCGAATTCTTGGAAATTTAGCCTGTATTATTTTGTTCAAATCAGGCAGAGGCTAGTATTTTGTTTGTTTTGATTTCGCGTAAAATGCACGAATTCTGCACGCTACTTCTTGCTGGTCGAATTTTAAGTTGAAGTAGGTCATGGAAGAGATGGTGGTTGATTAAATAAAGAATTTCCATAATTTTGGGCTGAATACTTTGTAACAGGTAGATAATTGCTCCTGTTGTCTTAATTTTCTATTTTTTAAATGTAAACATCTTCTAAATTAGGTTGCAGGCCCTCCTGCATGTTTTAAAAATTTTCTGAAGTCTCTTTGTCCACCTTCCCTTTTCATTTTTTTTTTTGGAAATTCAGACAATCCCCCACTAAATTATTGAGACCAAGTATGAAATTTCCCCCTCCCCAGTGTCAGTGTTGTTGTCTTATTCCACTTGGCTTTCTGACTCACCCAACCCCACAACATTGACTTGGGGTGAGGGGAGGGGTCCTGTTATGACTCCATTAGGACAATTTCTGAAATTTTTGGACTGGTCTCAGTTATTTTAGTGGGGGATTGTCTGAGGTTTTTTTGGACTTAGAATATTAGTGATGGTAAACATTTCTTCTGAAATTGACTTCAAGACCAATATAGTTGCAATAAAAATATATTACTTGTACCATAAATAGTAAATTAAAAATAGTAAAGAAAAAAATTCAAACAATAGAATGTAAACAAAAAGAATGTAAACAACAACATGAACAAAAGAACTTATTAGGTAAATCACTAAAGTTTGACTGCGTTTAATGACATATGATGTGGAATGTCGTTAAGGTAATCATTTTACCTACTTTACCATTCATACACAAGGGTATCATAAAGGAACCTTTTTTCTCACACATGTTACGCCCATGTTACACCCATGTTACACCCATGTTACGGTATAAGATTAGGGTAGTTTTAGGAATTTGACA
>CAZKHC010000416.1:0-1244 GCA_964552135.1 uncultured Algimonas sp.
AAATCCTTCAACAGATTTTTTTAGGAGCGTTGAAATTGTGGTAAACTTGACTATTAAACCACTACTCATTTAAGCAGCTTCTTTTAACTGCTCGATGTATAGATCTTTTGGTCTATGATTGTCAATAGAGCTATGCCTTCTGTGATTATTGTAGTAATCAAAATAGGCTGATAACTTATTATACAAATCTACACCATCTGTTGGAGGATTGATATATATTTTTTCATACTTAACACTTCTCCATAGTCTTTCAATAAATGCATTGTCTGTAGCTCGTCCTTTTCCGTCCATACTTAACTTCGTGCTATTATCAGCCAATGCTGTATCGGTAAATACTTTTGATGTGTACTGTACTCCTTGATCTGTGTTTACTATCTCAGGTCTGCCATGAGTATCAAAAGCTTCCTGTAAGCACTCAGCTACCCATTCGCTTTCCATTGTATTTGACACCGACCATTGCACTACATATCTTGTATGAACATCTATTATTGCACTCAGATACATAAATCCGTTTGCCATAGGTATATAACTAATGTCCGTTTGCCATACCTGATTTCGATACTCTATTTTCTTGTCTCTCAACAGGTACGGATATACTTTATGCTTCTTATTGCGCTTCGAAGTGTGCTTGCCAGGTAATAATGATTGAAGACACATAACCTTATAGTACAACCTTTCTATACGCTTATGGTTAACCTTGTAACCCTTGTCATGCTTTAGCCAACTATGCATCTGTGGGGCTCCCTTATATGGGTGCTCCAAGTAATGTTCATCTATCAATCGCATAAGCTCTAAATTCAACTCACTCTCTTCTTGTGGTTTGTAATATATTCCAGACCTATGTATTCCTAAAAGCTCACATTGTTTAACAGCACTCAAATTTGAACAATCCTTACTTATCATTCTGCGCTTCTTTTCCAGTGATTCTAACGTAAGGCGTTCTTTAAAAAATCCAACTCCACTTTTTGCTGCCCTATCACCTTGAGATACATATCCTCTTTCTCTTCTTGTTCACTTTTCTTACCTTTTTTCCCACCTTTTTCAAATAAAGACTCCGCTTTGTTCACGAATTCTCGTTTCCATGTACTTATTTGTTGGGGATGTATATTGAACTTTTTTGCTAACTCCTGATTACTCATTCGCTCCTTTAAGGCTTCTAATACCACCTTTGTCTTAAACTTTGATGTGAATTTCTTTCGTGTCATAACAGTAAATTTAATATTAATTTATTAATGAATTTACTG
>CAZKHC010000417.1:0-1235 GCA_964552135.1 uncultured Algimonas sp.
GCGATGTGTCTACGCCAATCTCTTTGGATTTTTTTGATATCCAACTCAGCGCAGCGTAACAATCTTCCAATGGCGTTGGAAATGGGAATTCTGGTGCCAAACGATAGTCAACAGATACAACTACGCAGTTTAAATTTTTTGCATATCTATAAGCAATTGTATCATCCTGAATTGCCTGTCCTACAATATAACCACCACCGTGAATCCAAAGAAGAACGGGTAATGCTCCAATGGCATCCGATGGACGATACACTCTGGCGCTAATGGTTGCGTCATCAAATGACTTAAATTTTTCTACACGTATATCCACGCCTTTAAATGGAGGAAAACTCGCGACCATCTGGTCGGTGTTCTCGTTAAAGGTGGCTCGAAATTCGAGAAATGCCTCATGCGTTGGAAAACCGGTATCTAGCCCCATTTCCCCATAGGCTTCAAATATCGGAAACAGCTCCGGGTCGATACGTTCGATCATAGACTTCATTCAAATATTCCTTTTAGAGTCTTAATATATGCCAAAATTTGCCCCTTTGTTTTATCCACACGATAATCTTCATTTGATCAAGCTGCAGCGCTGGGACGCTCCATAATTTTATCGTACCAAGCTTGGGTGGCGGAATAATTTTTGGGTATAGAAATTTTCACCATACGTGCAAAATCGCATACAACAAATCCCGAAATATCTGCGAAAGTAAATTTATCGGTTGCAAGATAGTCACTTTTACTCAGTTGAGCTTCGAGCATATTAAAAAATATGTCAGCGCGTTTTTTTGCTCGATTAACCAAATCTGGTATTTGTTCAAATGATACCGGCCCCGTAATTGCTCGACCACTATGACCTGGATTAGAATTTCTTAAATAATTCCCAATCACAAGAAAACCTTGTGTTTCACATATTGCATTCCACATCAAAACCGCACCCTTTTCATCTGCCGTACTCCCCATAAGAACCGGCATAGGGAATTTTTCTTCAAGATAAGCAGCTATACCTACATTCTCGGTTAAAGCTAATCCTGAATCTGTAACTAAAGTTGGTACAGTGCCCCGTGGATTGATGGCTAAATATTCTGGTGAAAATTGCTCTCGAAGCTTTAAGTCAATTTCTCGGCTTTCAATATCAATCTGTTTTTCAGCGATAAACATACGTGCTCTACGCGGGCTTGGAGCTCCATGAAAGTCATAAAAAATCATACTTAGTATCTGCTCCAATTGGTACGGATAGACGACCAAAAATCCGC
>CAZKHC010000418.1:0-1226 GCA_964552135.1 uncultured Algimonas sp.
GAAACACCGGCCGAGCGGTTTGGCCAATGTGTTGCGATGACCAGTTGAAACCGCACTTGTTTAAATTACAATAGCGCTAATTTATCTGCCAATTATCTGTTTTAATATAGGTTTGACCGCAGTTTCGATTAAGACACCATCATATCCCAGCATTAAAAGCTTATATCCGTTGTCAAGAAGTTCACGGCCCTTATCAACCGAGCTAGCATAACCACCTAAATCAATACCTGCGGCCATGATAGTTTGCTCGGCTTGTTTAATCGTTTCTTTTACAAGTGGATGCTCAAATTGCCCAGCCAAACCTAAGCTTTGCGAGAGGTCATAAGGAGCGATAAAAATAAGATCAATTCCGGGAACTTGAAGGATGCTCTCTAACTGGTTTACTGCATCTATATGTTCAATCATAATAATTTTCAGAATGGCGTCATCGGCATCAGCCGCATATTCGGTTAAACTTTTTTGCCAGCGATATCCTGCATGTATCGGGGCAAACCCCCTAGTGCCCGTCGGGGGATATAGCGCTGATTTAATAGCGCGTTCGGCGTCTTCTGCCGTCATAATCAGCGGGAAAAATAATCCCATTGCCCCTTTATCAAGCGGCATTTTTGCCATCCATGTTTCGCTAGCTTGTAACCTAACGAGCGGCATGCAGTCTGAACCTTGAGTCGCATTTATCATAGCTTGAGCTGATTCTGGACCAATCGGACCGTGTTCCAAATCGACCATAAGCCAGTCGAAACCGCACTCGACTAAGGTTCGCATGAGTTGCGGGCTGGGTATCGTAACAGCCGTTCCAATGATGGGGTTTCCAGCCGCGAGTTTAGACCGTAAATGGTTCGTCAATTTTAGCATTTTTCACTCCAATTCCTTTTAAGGTTTTGTCGTATAGGTTTATTCAAAATTCGTAGTGTAAATCCGCTTAAATTTTGTTTTTATTGATAAAATTCATATCTTGCAATTAATTAATTAATTGACTTTTTTATCTCGTGAAGTTATTTATTTTTTTAAATATTTACGTTCTTACAGCCCGTAGAAAATACATGATGAAATCGGCTATTCATGTAAATCCCAAAGCTCTGTTTCAAGCTGCTTTGACAGAGGAAAATCAATGAAAAAAATAAATTGTGCTATTATTGGGTCAGGAAATATTGGAACTGATTTAATCTATAAGATCAAGCGTAGCAAAGTTCTTGAGCCAGTTTGGATGGTCGGTATTGATCCAAAAT
>CAZKHC010000419.1:0-1220 GCA_964552135.1 uncultured Algimonas sp.
AATCAAGAATAAATTGGGGAAACATCCAAGTTTCAGTCTATAGCGCTTTATGTCCCTAAAATCTTTCATCGTCCCTAGAGTTGCGCAAAAACTACTTGGAGAAGATCGGTTAAATAAACAGCGTGCAAAATTTGAACGCACCCGCTTGACGAACGGTGAAAGCCACAAAGTCCAGTTTTTCCATGATCCCTCTGACCCCTATTCTCAATTACTGGAAAAGGTGCTGCCACGTTTTAAAGAAAACTATCAAATAGAAATCATCACCCATTTAGTAAGCCCGCCTGATGACGGAGTTGCGCCGGAACGGGAAAAACTTATTAAATACTCAACAATGGACGTCACGCGTCTTGCCAAAAAAGCTGGCATTGATTTTGACGTTCAAGATCGATCACCGGCCACTAACACAACAGTCTCTGATGCGCGCCGTGAAAAGCTCGGCCACTATCTTGGCGGTACTCTCTATTATGGCGGCGAATGGTATTGGGGGCTTGACCGCTTACACTATCTCGAAGCCCGCCTGACCCAATTAGGCGCACGCAAGGACGGCGCAACAGGGCCTATTTACCAACCGCCAACAACGCCTGTCAGCTCGGGTAATACAGGCGCAGAGCTTCATTGGTATTTATCTTTCCGCTCACCCTACACAGCTATCGTGAGAGACCGCGTAAAAACGCTGGCCGATACTTACGGCGCAGAGTTAAAACTTAGATTTGTCCTCCCCATGGTCATGCGCGGACTGCCAGTTCCGCCCAATAAAAAGAAATATATCCCTTTTGATACAGCCCGCGAAGCGCGGCGGCACGGCGTGCCATTCGGCCGGATTATGGATCCTGTCGGCCGCCCCGTTGAGCTTGGATATTCGCTTCTGCCCTGGGCGCGTGAGCAAGGCCGCGGCTATGACTTCGCCAACGCCTTTCTAAGCTGTGTTTGGTCAGAAGGCGTAGATGCAGGGAGTCATGTAGGTCTTCAAAAAATTGTCGAAAGAGCAGGTTTAAACTGGGGTGAAGCCAAAGACATTCTGGGTAATGATGACTGGCGCCGTGAAGCAGAAACCAATCGTTTGGAAATGATGGAGCGCGGCATTTGGGGCGTACCGAGTTTCTGCGTTGAAAATACTATTACATGGGGACAAGACCGCCTTTGGGTCATTGAATATGCATTACAAAAACTCACATAAAGGGGAAAACATGTTAAGAAAAATATTGATATTCATACCGATG
>CAZKHC010000420.1:0-1213 GCA_964552135.1 uncultured Algimonas sp.
CTGCCTATGTGCTCTCCAATTAGCGACGGGGCCGCAGCTGCGATTATATGTAGTGAAGAGGGACTTAAGCGGATTGGCGCAGACCGTAAACGATCTATTCGTGTGCTATCCAGTGTCATACGCAGTGCAAGCGCACGGCCAGCAGACAAACCCGAATTACATTGCGAACATATCGCGGCGAAAAAAGCCTATGAAATGGCAGGCGTCGGGCCGGAAGACATGGATGTAGTTGAATTACACGATGCTACAGCGATGGGCGAAATATTGCATTCCGAAAATCTGGGGCTTGTGCCCTTTGGCGAGGCGGGTCCGGCTGCCGAACGCGGTGAATTTTCCATTGGCGGGCGGATACCAATTAATCCTTCCGGTGGCTTAGAATCTAAGGGCCATCCGATCGGAGCTACCGGGTTGGGACAAATTTATGAACTTGTCACACAATTACGTGGCGAAGCCGGAGCCAGACAAGTTGAAGGCGCGCGCCATGCCCTGCACGAAAACGGCGGTGGATTGCTTGGAATTGAGGAGGCTGCAGTCGCGGTCAGCATATTTGCCAAACACTAAATTCAGTCGTTAGACAATAATTTAAACTACAAAAACACAGCATAGAGTAACAGTATGGATTTCAATAGAACCGAAGAACAACAAATGATCGTCGCAGAACTGCGAAAGTTTCTTGATAATGAAATTGAACCAATCATGCAGGAATACCGTGATAAATTCATTCCAAAAGACGTGATGAAGGATATCCAGAAGCAATTGATGAATTTCGGTCTAACCACAGCCCCCCACCCTGAAAAATATGGCGGTTTGGGACTAGATTGGCAAACCCATCTGATGTTGATTGAAGAGGTCACGGTAACCGCATCTGATCTAACTGTGCCTATTGTAATTAATACGGTTGCGATTGACCTACTAATCAAACTCGCACCCGATCATATTAAAGAAAAATACTTGCCAGGTCTGCTCAGCGGGGATTTGTTTATAAGCACGGCCATTTCCGAACCGGATGTTGGTTCCGATGTTTCAAGCGTTAAAACTCGAGCCAAACGGGTCGGTAATGAATTTGTTATTAATGGCGAGAAAACCTGGATTTCAAACGGCGAATATGCCGATCTGATTTTTGTGACTTGCCGCACAAGTGATGACCCTAAGAAAGGTTTATCCCATTTTATAGTCGAGAGAGACACGCAAGGCATTGAGGTTCGCGGCATTC
>CAZKHC010000421.1:0-1205 GCA_964552135.1 uncultured Algimonas sp.
TATAACCTTCCAGCGCCGCTTCAATGACAGAGGTAGGAATTTCGAATTGCGTGATGAGGACATCGCTGCATAGCGTTGGTACATGCTCCGCTGTCAGTGCGGCATTCGCGCCGCTGGCGACGGAAATCTGGTTCTCGCCGGCTTCCGAGACTGAAATAAACGCCAGTCCCGTATGGGCCTCCAGCCGCGTAACGGCGTCCAGATAGACCCCTTCGGCCTCCAAGTTCACGAGCGCCTGCGCGGCATAATCATCCTTGCCAACAGCCGCGATGAGTTCTGTTTCCGCGCCTAGCCGCTTGGCCGCCACCGCGACATTCGCGCCCTTGCCGCCGGGCAAGGCATTATAGACGCCGCCCGTCACCGTCTCTCCCGCGCGAGGCAGCTGTTTCGTTTGCACGATCAGGTCCAGATTAATGGACCCCAAGACGGAGAGGCCAAAACTCACGTGAGGTTGTCCGAGAAATCAATTATCGTCGGCGCATGTCCTGTGTCTTTCGCAAAACGGACAATATCATCCGGCGCAATCCGGGTGCTCGCCGTATTGCGCATGGGATGAAACCAGACGGCCTCATGTTCAAACAGCGCTTTATCTAAAATCAACCGCACGTGGGCGTCTGTGTCATGCAGCACGGAAAATACCGTTACTGATCCCGGCAAGACGCCGAGCAATTCCCGCAGCGCGTCTGGCTTGCCAAATGACAGCCGTTTTGTGCCAATCCGTTTATGCAGTTGGTTCAGGCGGATTTCTGTACTGCCCAGTGCGCTGATTAAGACATATTCGCCGGACTTATCTTTCAAAAACAGGTTCTTTGAATGCCCGCCCGGCAGACGCGCTTTCACATCTACGCCTTCCGCCACAGTGAACACAGCGCGGTGCTCTTCCGTGCGGTAGGGAATGTTAAGCGCGTCCAGCTGCGCATAAAGCGCGGCTTCATTTGGATGGCGTTGAGTTGAAGCAGATGTCATAGCTTTGCGCATAGGTGATGGCGGGTTTGGTTTCAAATAAGGGGTTTGTTTCAGGCCTGATTGCGGACGGACCAGATCATATGACTTTGCTGCGCAAAAAAGGTTGAAACTGGATTGAATTTAGGTCTATACGGCGCGCCTACCAAGGAATGAGAGCGCTGCTTTCATTTTCTACGCAAATCTAAATGAGCGGGCGTAGCTCAGTGGTAGAGCATCACCTTGCCAAGGTGAGGGTCGTG
>CAZKHC010000422.1:0-1202 GCA_964552135.1 uncultured Algimonas sp.
GCATAGGTCGCGGTTAAAATCAATTCATAATATTCAACATCCTTTGGAAGCGAGAGCGCCAGCGCGACTGAAATACCGCCCCGCACGCCGCCCCAGGTCAATACGGGTACAGCGCCTTTGGTGAAGTTCTTGAACGTGCCAATCACTTTCATTGGGACAAAGACCGCGCAGAGACGTGCCAACAATACGAGTGGAATCGCAATGGCACCAATAATCGCATATTCTGGTTTAAGCGCGAGGACTAGAATTTCGAGACCAATCAGCAAGAAGAGAACTGAGTTTAAAATCTCATCAATCATTTCCCAAAAGCCAAAGAGCGTTTCTTGCGTATGATCACTCATGGCGACGCGCGCGCCCTTATTCCCAATCATGAGACCCGCTACAACAACGGCGATTGGGCCGGAGAGATGGTGACCTAAGATGTCGATACGCTGCGCAATAGCATAGGTTCCCGCAACACAGGCGAGGGTGATCAGGATTTCAATCGCGTGTTCATCAATGCGCGCCATCATCCGGTAAGTAATCCAGCCTGCAATTCCGCCCAGTATAGCGCCGCCAACCGCATCGACGACAAAGAGCTCAATGACATCAAGCACGCCGACGTGTCCGCCTCCAGACGCCGCCATCGCGGGTCCTGCGACTTGGACCTGTTCGAGCATCGCATGTCCACCCGCGCCGCCTGTGGCAATGGCCACGATAAGGGTAAAGACGACAACGCCGACGCCGTCATTAAACAGGCTTTCGCCGGCGATTTTTGTCTCAAGTGCCTTGGGCATTTTAACGGTTTTCAATATTGAAAGCACAGCGACGGGGTCGGTCGGGCTAATCAGTGCGCCGAAAACGAGGGCCCAAATAAAGGGTATGTCTATTCCAAAGAGTTTTGCGAGACCCCAAAATCCTGTGCCGACAATAAAGGTAGAAAGAACAACGCCAAAGGTCGCCATCGTCCCAATCGCCCATTTCGCGTCTTTTAATTTCCCGAAATCCACATGGAGCGCGCCCGCAAAGAGCAAAAAGCCCAGCATGCCTTTCATCAAGGTTTCATTGAAATCAATCTGTTTGAGGGCTGTCTCCATCGTATCTGTCAGGCCAATACTCGGAACAAAAATTTCTAACGCCATCAGAATGAAACTGGCAAATAAAGCCATCACCAGTAGGCCAATCGTGTGCGGGAGTTTTAAGTAAGCGCGGTTGAGCCACGA
>CAZKHC010000423.1:0-1201 GCA_964552135.1 uncultured Algimonas sp.
CAAAAACTTTAAAAACAAAAAGAAAATATTAAAATGCAATTATAGATGTTGAAAACCAACCTTTTTCTCATTTTGGTATCTTAATCTACAGTGTGAGTTAAAAAAATGTCCCCCCCCTTCATTAACGTGCACATAACTGCTATAGAAATTTTAAAAATCTTAGCTTTTCTTTTGTATTTGTTCACGTCTTCAGTGAATCTCTTGAGTCCTAAAATGTAACAATGCATTCTTGAGGTAAAGAGGTGAAATTTGTAATTAAATTTCATATGGATTGATACAGTTAATAAGCTTTACTTCAAAATTGTTTTGAAGCGAGTTTTTTTTATAACAGAAATGCCATTGATAGGACACGTTAAAAACACTTGCATCTTTGTTCATTTACATTATGTATCAATTTTAATCTTCTACGCTCATTTGTTTTTATTGTTGTTTTTTAAAGAGCTGGAATTCTGGAATGCTATTGTTAGCAAAAGAAAAAATTTGTTCGAAACTTTTAATGACTTTTTTCATTAGGGAATCATCAAAAGGTAAAAAAATACAAAAGAAAAGCTGAGATTTTTAAAATTTCTATAGCACTTATATGCACGTTAATGAAGGGGGGACATTTTTTTAACTCACACTGTAGAGTCTGCTTGCTAAGTAGGTAATTAGCAAATACTATTAAAAATGTATTGAATTTTAGCACAGTTTAGATAAAAGGTTGTAAAATTTGTACAATAAGAAGCCAGTTTGTAGCAAATTCTTTTATTTTGAGAACTATACTGAAATTAAAAATCGTTTAGCAAACGTTTAGCACAACCGATTAAGTCTTTTGTCTTAACAACATGGGTCAGAGTAGGCTTACGATAACGAGTATTATCAGATATTTATTGCTTTGTATTTGCAAAAATTGAGAAATGTGACGTGATTGTCGTGCAAGAAATCTCTCATTAAAAAATTCTGTAAGATTTGAAACAAATCTCTATTGTACATCGGATTTTTAGTGATTAAAGCTTTACAGAGCATTCAGTAATCTTTTATAATAAGAGCCAATTGGATTGCTTAAGCATTTTGCTAATCACCAGCAATAAAGAGAATAAATAGAAAACAAAGAATCTAAAACATCTCTAGCAAGAAATTTTGCTATGTTACGTAGCAACTAATTTCTTTCTTTGTTTTTCTCACTAATGGTTTTTGCTTAGCATACAGTGTGAATGCCCCC
>CAZKHC010000424.1:0-1199 GCA_964552135.1 uncultured Algimonas sp.
TTGATACCCGCTCCGCAAAGGAAGGGTTCTTTAAAACATGCGTGAAGGGTCACCACCACCACCATGATCATTAGAGCAAGTTGTTGTGCGCTTAAGCGATCTAAGGTTGTCGCGCGGGAAACGCCAGTTTTGTCACGTGATATAAGGCTTGTTTATCTTGGTTGGCACGCTGTGCGCTTAAAGTAAACAGGAATTATTTTCGGTTAGAGTTCGAGAGCGCAGCGTGAAAAGCAAGATAAAATTCCTCTTTATTAGACAAGCAACTGATTTTTGGATGTAAACATAAACAAGGTATAAAAAGGTAGGATAGGCCTCCTGTCTACAGCTCTTGTAAAAGTGGGCAGTCAGCAGTGGGTGATCAGTGATGGTAGCTAGAAATGTTATCTTCAAACCCAAAAAAAAGGAGTATGTAATCAAAGTTACAATCCATCAATCCTTGCATACATGCTTGTTTGGTCGACTGTTTGGTTAAATTGATTACGGTAGCAAGAAAGATTTTACAAAGACAGACGAAATCACCAAGGCAAAATAGCTGGCTTTTTACTGTTTTGTTATTTTTATATGCAGTATGCAGTCATGAAAAGATATAGCTAGAGTCAAGACTGGAGAGCCCTAGCCCTAGGAGGGGAGCAGCAGCTCAAAGCAACTCGATTAGCAGGAGAAGCACATATCGATCCTATGTATATGCCCATGAAGACGTTTTCTTCTTGCTCATCATCATTCATGGCAACATCAAAAAATAAAACATGGTGTATCGTTAGTTTACCTAGCTAGCTAATTTCAAACGTTTACGTAACTTTTTTGAGAACACATCAATAACGCATTCAATTTTTTTCAATACCGTTTTAAGATCTAGTAATTCTGGAACTTAGTTGTGCTAGATCAGAAGTTACGTATAAAACGTTTGAAGTTAGTTAGGTAAACTGACAGTATTTACTGATTCAGGGGTTGAAAAGTATGCATCAAAGGAATCAAGAGAAGCAAAAATACAATGCACTTTTTACCGTAGAAACTACAGTGTGTAAAACTGTAGCTATTTTGTATACGTATATGTACGTACATTATTTGTCAACATTGTGAATAAAACATATACCCGGTATTAATCTGACCTGGGAAGATCCGGGGCTGGAAAAGTGATCACATGAATTGAGAGAATAGGTACATTCAGAATGTCATGCAACACACCTGTTTACCATAAT
>CAZKHC010000425.1:0-1199 GCA_964552135.1 uncultured Algimonas sp.
CCAACCGCCTTTTCAAACCCATAATCCGCAAAAGCTTGCGCGCGGGCCGCGTCAGTGTCTGGTCCGATGAGAAAGGCCGTTTGCGCATGTTCGGGAAGCGTGCTTTGCGCCACATCTGAGAGGACAGTTTCTAGACGCCGGGCGATGGCCGCGCCGCTATCAATCCATTGCACGCTTTGACGGACGGCGGCGCGGAGCTCGTCTCGCAGTAGCGGGAAATGGGTGCAGGCCAAAACGACAGCGTCAACATCCATTCCGACGCGGCCTTCGAAAAGCGGCGCGATTTCTTCACGAATAGTTGTCATGTCCACGGCCTGCCCCGCCAATTTTTTCTCGGCCTCCGCAACAAGCCGCGTCGAGCCTTGCAGAAGAACATGACAATCCGGCGCAAAATCGGCGACAAGGTCATCCACATAGCGCCGCCGCACAGTTCCGGGGGTTCCAAGCACGCCAATGGCGCGTGTCCTGGATATTTCCGCGGCAGGCTTGATCGCGGGGACAACGCCAATAACAGGGATTTTTACCGCCGCGCGAATGTAAGGCAAAGCGGTTGTCGACGCCGTATTACAAGCGATGACCAATGCATCTGGATTTAACATGTATGACAATGTCGAGAGCAGCCCCGGCAATCGGGCTTGCAGCTCCGCCTCTGCCTTACTTCCATAAGGACGAAATTCATCATCCGCCGCATAGGACAAATAGGCGCCGGGCAGGCGCGCGCGGATTTCCGAGACGACGGAAAGCCCGCCCACGCCGGAATCAAACACTAGAACATGATGACCGAGATTGGACATATTGCGCTTTTGCCAAGACAGAGTGAGGAAAGTATGAAGGAATTATGGCTTAAAGTGGGTTTCATTTCCGCGGCCCCTCCCTTATCGCCCCCCGCATGGCTCCGCCGCTTTTAACACTTAAAGATATCGCGCTGACATTTGGATCAACGCCGCTACTGGAACGCGCAGACCTGACTGTACATGCGCGCGACCGATTATGCCTTGTCGGGCGCAATGGTTCGGGGAAATCGACTCTGCTAAAAATTGCGGCCGGATTGGTGGAGCCCGATGGCGGAGAGCGCTTTGTCAAACCCGGCACAAGTTGGCGCTACCTCCCGCAAGATCCAGATCTTTCGGCGTTTGCGGATGTGGAAAGCTATGTGCGCGACGGCCTTGTCGGGGCGGATGATGGCTTTCGGATTCCCT
>CAZKHC010000426.1:0-1198 GCA_964552135.1 uncultured Algimonas sp.
CAGAGATGCAAAGAACAATAGATTCAAGAACTACGCGAACAGAGTCTTTGACAAAGAAGGATAAATATATTGTCGAAGCTATATTGCAGTTTAATACTCAAGGCTATTACGATACACGCCTTGAAGATATCGCCGACAAGTTTGGTGTTGGCAAAACAAGCCTTAGTTACCACTTCAAATCAAAAGAAGGCTTACTCGCTGCCGCCTATAACAACGCCTGCGATTTCTCTGAAGCTGAATTAGAAACCGCGGCATCTGCGCGAACGGGGCTGGATCGTGCCTTAACATTTATTAAATCCCACTTACAGGCGCATTCCAATGCTCTGTCAGGCCTTCAGACTCCTTTGGCCTTGATGAATGACTTATCTGGGCTGGTAGACACAGATCACGAAGTGATATTGGAGCGCTATCAGTTACAGATAAATACATTCAAGCGATTTCTCTCAGATGGTCTAAATGATGGATCAGTAGTTGTAAAATCTGTCGATGCCGCCACATTTTTCGCGTTCAACATCATGAATTGGAGCCCCGCCTGGCTAGAAACAGTACCTGAAAATAAGCGTGAAAGTGCCATAAATGGATATTGTGAGCTTTTACGTCACGGGCTTTGTACGACAAAATCCAGACCTGCTGTCACACCTATTTCGCGCAACAATTTCGGTGCTGACTTAGCGATTTTTGATCGTGAGGCACGTAATAATCTCAAACGCGAAGCTTTTTTAAGAACAGGCATCCGCTACTTAAACCACAACGGCTATCGAAAATTATCGCTTGATGATATTGCCTCTGAATTAGGCGTAACACGAGGCGCTTTTTATTATCAAATAGCTGATAAGGAAACGTTCTTAATCGAAAGTTTTAATCGAACGTGCGACCTTATTGAGGAAGGCCTAGAGCTATCACTAAAACACTCCGATGCCCCAGCTCTGGTACAGCTCGAACGTGCTGTACGGTGGTTATTTGAAGGTCATCTAACAGAACATGACCCACTACTGAGGCTAAACCTCACACACCTCCTCGATGAAGCCCCGCGAATGTCGATAAATACTCGCTTACGAAAACTACGCGCACTGTATGCCGAGCTCATTGCTCGCGGCATGATGGATGGATCAATTCGCACGGTAGATATCGAAGCAGCTGAATACATCGTTTTTGGAGCAATTTTTTCAGCAAGCGGTCGCAGATTTCAGGCTACTCC
>CAZKHC010000427.1:0-1196 GCA_964552135.1 uncultured Algimonas sp.
GTGCGCCGATTGTTTAGTGGCAACGAGATGCCTACTACGCGTAGCGGCCGAGGCACGCCCACTAAGGAGCCGGGGAAGGTGACGAACCCGGTGCCTGGCCCTCCCGAGGGCCAGGCCAACGTCCAGCGTGGTGCAGCCGGGTCGGCCCCCTCAACTGGGCCGACCGATGCGGCCGTTGACCGAGATCCCCCTGCCCACGCGGGCGGGGGTGATGACGACGTGCGACTGGGGTCGCCGGGCGGGCATGCAACTGATTCGCAACCGCCCGCCCTTGGGGACGAGGAGACCGCGCGGCCACTGGTGCCGCGCGAGGATGTCACCGCCTCGTCCCTCGTCTCGTCTCCGCCTCGCGCGCCTGCCAATACTGGCGCTGCCGGGCTCATGGCCCTTGTGGCTCATTCGCGCACCCGGCGTGCGGGCGAGGTGAAGGGGGCGGCCCGGAACATTGGGCCCCCCATCCTCGTTCAGGAGGCTCCGGAGCTCTCCGACCTCAAGCCGCCCGGCACCGTTGGGATGCCGGTGCGTGTGGGTGATCGTTTGGATGTCAAGGGGCTCGCCCACGAGTGGGCTGAGTGGCCGCGGGGCGGCGTGACACGGGAGGAGTTCGACTCCTTGGAGCGGCTCGACGTGCGCGCTGCCCGTGCCGCGATGGAGGCTGGTACCGATGAGTGGGCCGCCGAGGCGTGGCGCCGATGCATGGTTGGACATGGTCAGCGACAGTATCAGGTCCCTGCGTCGATCCGCGCCGATCGTACCTGGCTGCTGGATCCGCGGGACGCGCCCTACGTCGAGGGGATGGCGGCTTACCTCTTCGACGAGGTTGGCGACGAGCCGCCTGTCTTAGGGACGCGCGCCTATGTGGCGCCGCCCTCCCTCGGCGTGGAGGAGCGCGAGCACCGGAGGACTGCTCTCGCTGTGAGCATCCTCTTCGGACGGGTCATGACGTTTGACGACCTGTCCGTGGTGCGGACCGTCGCTACGCACCGCTCGCGTGTGAGCCGCGCCTCCACGCAGTGCTTGTTTGAGCCGGCGACCGTCTTCGCCCCGCTCCCGCGCATCGTGCGCGACTATCCTCATCCACTTGGGACGCCGGCGGCCTTGCCGCGCGTTGCCTACTACTTTGGAGGGGAGGTCGCCCGTGCAGGCGAGTCTGCACAGCGGCGTTATGAGCTCGCGGTCGAGCTCGAGCACGTCGT
>CAZKHC010000428.1:0-1196 GCA_964552135.1 uncultured Algimonas sp.
TTGGGGCCACCGGGTTGGGACAGATTTATGAACTTGTCACACAATTACGCGGCGAAGCCGGGGCTAGACAAGTTGAAGGCGCTCGCCATGCTCTGCATGAAAATGGCGGGGGATTATTGGGCATTGAAGAAGCCGCAGTCGCCGTCAGCATCTTCACCAATCAATAAATTTAAAACAAACAGAGTAGACAGTTATGGATTTCAATAGAACAGCAGAACAAAAATTAGCCGTTTCCGAGCTACGTAAATTTCTCGATAATGAAATCGAGCCGATCATGCAGAAATATCGTGATAAATTTATTCCAACAGATGTGATGAAAGACATTCAGAAACAGTTGATGAATTTCGGATTAACTATCGCTCCGCACCCCGAAGAATATGGGGGTTTAGGTCTTGATTGGCAGACCCATTTGATGTTGTTTGAAGAAGTCGTCGCGACGTCTTCTGATTTGGCAGTCCCTATTGTGATTAACACTGGGGCGATTGACCTACTGCTTAAACTTGCTTCGGATCAACTCAAAGAAAAATATCTTCCAGGATTGCTCAGTGGAGAGTTATTCATAAGTACAGCGATCTCTGAACCCGATGTTGGCTCTGATGTATCCAGTATTAAGACTCGCGCCAAACGAGTTGGGAACAAATTTGTAATCAATGGCGAGAAAACTTGGATTTCAAACGGCGAATATGCAGATCTTATGATCGTAACCTGCCTTACGGGTGATGACGCCAAAACGGGTTTATCCCACTTTTTAGTTGAAACGAAAACACCAGGGATAGACATTCGCGGGATTCCGAAAATAGCGTTAAACGGTCAGTCTACATCGCAAGTTTTTTTCGAAGATGTCACCGTCCCACCCGAAAACATGATTGGTACCGAGGGTATGGGCCTAAAAAACACCATGGTTGTTTTTGAACGTGCAAGATTGCATATGGCCGCTTGGGGATATGGGCTCGCCCGTCGTGCCATGGAAGAGTCCATAAAATATAGTCAGGAAAGAACCCAATTCGGAAAACCTATTGCTGGGCATCAGCTGATTGCTGATAAGATCGCAACGATGGCAACAAAAATTGATGCTGCCCGTCTTTTAGCACAGCGCGCGGGAGCATTAATCGATGCAGGCGAGCGATGTGATAGAGAGCTATCCATGGCCAAATGGTACGGGACTGAATTGGCCGTAGAAGCAACACGTGATGCTG
>CAZKHC010000429.1:0-1188 GCA_964552135.1 uncultured Algimonas sp.
CCCCCATTATTTAGCGGGTTTTATAAGTAGAATTTTCTATATGCTTTGAGCAGGAGATTTTACGATGAGAAAAAGCAGATATAGTGACAGCCAAATTATGGCGATATTAAAACAGGCTGAGGCGGGCACGCCGGTGCCTGCGCTGTGCCGTGAGCACGGGATGAGCAGCGCTTTGTTTTATAAATGGCGGTCCAAGTTTGGCGGTATGGACGCCTCGATGATAAAGCGCCTCAAAGAGCTTGAAACGGAGAATGCGCGTCTGAAGAGGATGTATGCCGATGTGCAGCTTCAAAATGAGGTCATTAAAGAGGCTATTGAAAAAAAGTGGTAAGGCCCGCTCGCCGTAAAGAGATGGCCGTGCGGGCTGTCTCTGAAGGGCGGCTTTGTATCCGCGCGGCGTGTGCGGCCTTTACCATCTCAGAGAGCTGTTATCGTTACCAGCCTAAACTGTCCCATGAAAACGCGGTCATCGCGCAGTGGCTTGTGGCGTTGACAGAGAAAGAGAAAACATGGGGCTTTAAACTGTGCTTTTATTATCTGCGCAATGTGAAGGGCTTTGGCTGGAACCATAAGCGGGTTTACAGGATTTACTGTGAGCTTGCGTTGAATCTGCGTATCAAGCCCAAGCGGCGGCTCAAGCGAGAAACACCTGCGGCCTTGGCTGTTCCCGACGTGATGAATGATATGTGGTCTATGGATTTTATGCATGCCCGGCTATCAGACGGCCGTAGCTTTAGAAGCTTCAACGTTATCGATGATTTTAACAGAGAAGGCTTAGCGGTTGAGGTGGATATCTCTTTGCCGGCTCTACGCGTTATTAGGGCGCTTGATCAGATCATTGAATGGCGCGGTAAACCCAAAGCGATCCGATGTGATAATGGGCCCGAATATATCAGCCATGATCTGGCGAAGTGGGCCGCCAAGCATAAGATCACTCTCATGTTTATCCAACCGGGCAACCCGCAGCAGAATGCTTATGTTGAGCGCTACAATCGCACTGTCAGGTATGACTGGCTGAATCAACACATGTTTACAAGCATCGGTGAAGCCCAAGACTCCGCCACGCAATGGCTCTGGACTTACAATAATGAGCGCCCTAACATGGCCTTAGGCGGTATAACCCCCGCCCAAAAACTTGAGCGGCACATGAAACACGCCGCTTAAAAGTGAGCCTACTTATAAAACCCA
>CAZKHC010000430.1:0-1181 GCA_964552135.1 uncultured Algimonas sp.
ATGCGAACTAAGAGTTAAAAATCACACTTACTAAAAAATGTAATATATAATTTTAAAAGAAATCAAAAGTCATAATCATTAAAGCAGCAGCAAAACGTCCATAAAGGTGAACAAGAAGTCCATTGGTAGATCGAACTTTAGTCGCATTTTGAATACCGACTTTTTCAATAACCCAATTGAAAAATGCTTCAATCGGTTGTCTAACTTGGCTGACAGCTCGAGAATACATTTTATCTGTGAACTTCAAATTCTTCTGTCCTTTTTTCTTTTTCACTGGTGTCAAAATATGCAGATTATTGTTTTCGCTCAACCATTGTTCGAATGATTTATTTGCATAAATTTTGTCTGCAAAAATGACTCTGTCGTAAATGTTTTCCCAAACAGGTTTGAAAACAGTCAAATCATTATTGGAAGCTGGACTACTGCCAATAAACTCAGGCAAGGGCAATTTGTCAAAAATACTAAATCCCATTACATGAAGTTTTAGACCATAATAATGAAGTTTTTTAGAAGCGCAATATCCTTTATCACAAAGCTGAGGTGCAACTTTTGCTACGAAACTACGGGCACTCTTCGCTAAAATAATGGGCATAGAATCGACCACCGATACGATTAGTCCTTCATACATTTTGATTTTTTCGTGATTAATTATACTCATTTTATGTTCAATAATGAGTCGGCATAATACAGGAAAAACGCCATGTAAATTATTCAATCTGACTAAAAAACCTTCATAAGTTTCGACCAAATCAGGAAACCACGGACGCAAATAATTATCGGCAAAATCATATATCTCTTTGATTTTTCGCTTTTTCTCAACTATTAAACAATACAGAAATATGGTTATCACCTCCTCATCTGTTAGTCTAGGCTTGTAATTATTGCTCATCCTTTGGCAATGGAAAATTAAATCTGTATCATAGCATCGGCAGATGTAAAAGTAGGTAGCGATAAGTTTATCGGTATTTTTCATGTATCTATTTTTTGATTCGTAACTTTAAAATAGACATGAAAAACTACTTTTTACATTTGCTTTATATATAAATATATTTCAAATAAATATTTTTACATATTTAATGAAAATGAATTGTTTTGTCGCAAGTGATTGAAAATCAGTTACATAAACATATTTGTAATTTGTGAAAAATATTATTCAGAAAAACGTAACTACCTGATAATCA
>CAZKHC010000431.1:0-1172 GCA_964552135.1 uncultured Algimonas sp.
CCGGGGTTGTTTGATTTGATTTGTGTATATTGTGTTTGTCTGGCCGTAGGTTGGGCGGAGGCGGGCAACCGTTCCGGGGTGGGTCTTTACGACCGTTGTCATCGAGGTCTCCCGTCTCCTTTTGCAAATACGCTTGAAGAGTTGAAAGGGTCTATGGGTAACGTCCACGCCCGCAAACAATCCCAAGCCTTGAAAGAGTAACATATGAAGTCCTGTAATCCCACTGTTTTTAATCGCTTCATCGGTATTGATGTCGGCAAGCCGAGCCTAGTCATTTATGATGAGCAGTCACAAGAAGTTCTGACCTTGCCCAATACACAAAGCGCTATTACGGCTTGGCTCAAAATTGTACCTTCCGATAGCCTTCTGATCTGTGAGGCTTCCGGCGGCTATGAAGCCCGGTTGCTATCTTTGTGCGCTAGACATCATAAGGCTATACACCGAGCCGATGCGCTGAAGGTCAAACGCTTCATCGCCTCGCTGCGCCATCACGGCAAGACCGACCCTTTGGATGCCAAAGCCCTAGCCCGCTATGGCCGGGAGCGGGTGTCGGAACTCCCCTTATGGAAAGCCCAGAGTAAAAAACAACAAGCCTTGCAACAACTTATGCACCGTCGCGAGGATATTGTGGCCTTTCGCGCTGCCGAGAAAACGCGCCTGAAAGCCCCTGGCATTGACAGGTTTATCCAAAACTCCTGCCAGGCCATTATTAAAACACTGGATCGGCAAATCCATAAAATCGACCGCCACATCAAAACCCTCATCGTCTCAAGCCAATCACTATCGTCCCGATACGACCTGATGATCGCCCAGCCCGGCATCGGTCCGATCACAGCTCAAAAGCTCATCGCCTTTATGCCAGAACTCGGACAACTGACCCGGCGACAAGCGGCCAGTCTGGCCGGTGTAGCACCTCATCCTAATGATAGTGGACAGCGAAAAGGCTATCGATCCGTCCGAGGCGGGCGACCTCATATCCGGCGAGCCTTGTTCATGGCTGCTATGGGCGCCGCACGATCTAAAAAATCAGACCTCTCACAGAAATATCAAAACCTGCTCGATAAAGGTAAAAAACCCATGGTCGCACTGACCGCAATCATGCGCAAAATCATTATCCGCATAAACGCCAAAATCAGAGATCTAAACAATATTCAAAATCAGAGTTGATGACA
>CAZKHC010000432.1:0-1171 GCA_964552135.1 uncultured Algimonas sp.
TGGTGGAGATGGCTAACTTCGGCACGAAGAGGGTGATCCTCCCTAAGAAGACAGTAATTGGTGCTGTGGGAGGACCCCCTATTGCTACTCTGCTGCAGCAGACATATGAGGAGAAGGGTAACCCCACGGTCAACATGACACCATCCTCAAGTACGAATAAGTCAGAGGAACCTACGTCAGCAACCCCATCAGTTACTACTTCAGCAGAAGTTCGATCGTCATGGCGAGACGTGGTGACATCGCAGATGAAAAATTTGGATAACCAAGACTTGCCGCCAAAGATCATTGCTATGCTCGCTAAGCATGAGCACATGTGGAATGGAGAATTGGGAGAGATTCAAGCCACGACTCATCGAATCCAGCTCAAGCCTGAGACTACACCAATACGACAACCACCCTACAGGGCGGGACACCAAAGTCGAAAGGTGATCAGTGATCAGGTTGACTCCATGCTCCAAGCAGGAGTCATTGAACCGGCGCAGTCGGAATGGGCGAGCCCTGTAGTGGTGGTACCTAAGAAAGACGGTACCCCACGATTCTGCATTGATTACCGTCGTCTAAACGCAGTCACGGTGAAAGATGCCTACCCTATTCCACGCATGGATGATTGCATTGATTCCTTGGGGGAGGCAAAAATATTCACTACCTTGGATTGCAATAGTGGATATTGGCAAATACCAATTGCCCCCGAGGATCGAGAAAAAACCGCATTTGCGTCTCACGTGGGATCTTTTCAATTTATACGGATGCCATTCGGATTGACAAATGCGCCAGCGACGTTTCAAAGAGCACTGGATATACTCCTAGCAGGAGTCAAATGGCAATTCTGCTTGGTGTACCTAGACGACGTGATCATTTTCTCCCGTACAGAAGAAGAGCACATCGATCATGTCGACAAGATTCTAACACTTCTGCAGAAGGCGGGAGTTACCCTGAAGTTCAAGAAGAGTGAGTTCTTCCGACGCTCGGTTAATTACTTGGGCCATACCATACGCCCTGGTAAGTTAGAAGTCACCCAAACGGGCACCAACGCCTTGCGGCAAGCTGAATATCCAAGGAACCAGACGCAGCTGCGGAGTTATTTGGGATCGTGCAACGTCTATCGACGATTCGTTGAAAAATTCTCCACTATAGCGGCTCCATTAACTGACTTGCTGCGCAAGGGTATGCC
>CAZKHC010000433.1:0-1171 GCA_964552135.1 uncultured Algimonas sp.
ATAATCGCTGCTGCAATTTTTAGCTGTTTAAATTTCATCCCGATGATATCTTTTTTATTTTATAACCGTAACACCAAAACCCCGTACATAAATGCACAAAATAAAAGCCTACATACTTAAGTGGGAAATTGGAGGCTATTCCCCCAACCTTTTTAGCTTTTTTTAATCTATATTTTCCGGGTCGCATGTTTGCATTACCGGGAGAGATAGATTGCATTTCCTGCTGCGTTATCAACCTCTATACCCATGGTTAATTCAAGTGCCTCCAGGATGGCAGAAATATCATCGGACCGGAAGACGCCCGAAACGCGCAAACTTCTCAATTCTTTATCGGAAATTACAATTGTTTTTGTGCTGTATCGGTTCATTTCGGCGACAACATTTTCCAGACTATCTCCGGAAAAAACTATTTCACCCCTTTGCCAGGCAAGTTTTATTTGAAGTATGTCTTGGTCTATTTCAGCAACTTTTTGAATTTGGTTTTCAAATTTCATTGATTGGCCGGCTTCCATGAAAACGGGAGTATCTACTTTTACGGTTTTTTCGACCTGAGTTAACGTTTTCCCGCTTGTTTCTCTGACACGGTCAAATCGAATTTTGCCGTCACTTACAATTACATCGATAGTTTCACCTTCCAGCTTTACAGAAAACGCGGTTCCAATAGCTGCAACCCGTGCTTCTCCAGCATACACATGGAAAGGTCTTGAGGAATCTTTTGCAACTTCAAAAAAGGCTTCGCCTCTAAGTAACCTTAAAGTTCGTGTTGTTTTCGAATATTGAACTTCGACAAGAGTATCAGTGTTCAGATGAATATTTGTTCCATCACTCAGGACTTGTATGGCTTTATCACCTTTTGCGACTTGGAAAACTTGGTAGTTCTGAAGTGAATCGGGGCTGACATTTGGGAGAATAAAATGCAACGCCGTTATGGCGATGATGCTCAACATAGCCGCTGATGCAAATCGAACGGGACGAACAATAATCCAAGACTTTATCACAGCCCAAATACTGACATTTGGATTAGGTTTTATGGCGGCATCGAATGCTAAATCAATGCCTCCCCATAGTTTTGCCATATGTTTAAGAGTCTCGGTGTGCTGAGGACTGCGAGCCATCCATTCGGCAAGGGCTAATTGATCGCTCGCAGAGAGCGAGCCCTTATCAAGCTGTG
>CAZKHC010000434.1:0-1169 GCA_964552135.1 uncultured Algimonas sp.
ACAAAAAACAACGCAACAAAACGAACATTGCTGTTAGAAAGACAAAACGTGAACATCATCAAAAATTGTTGCAAGACTCTGCTAAGAATTCACAAAAATTCTGGCAAACAATAAAAACCATATTTCGTTCAAAAGAATCGATATCTTGTGCAAAATCGTACATTATAAATGGCGTCACCTACTCTCAACCTGCCGTTATCTCAGCAAAATTCTGCTCCTATTTTTCGGAAATAGCGAGAACTCTGAAACTGAAATCGATACTGCTAAAAGATTTTATCTGGTCGAAACCGTATCAAAATACCAACGAGTTAGAAATATGATGGAGTAACATCTATATCATTTCTATCAAAATAGAGCGTGTCCCAATCGTGCATTTAAATCTCAATGGACCTCTAATTATAGCTAAAAAATCTATTATCTTCATTAATTATTACTGACATAATCAGTCACACTACACTAATATCTATTGAATTCAACCAAATTATGCACATATTTTGTAAACTTTGAACGTATGTAGAAATCGATAGCCTATATCTAAAAAAAAAGTAAACCCCTTTTTAGAACAAGTTTTCAACAAGGAATAACGCTTTAGCGAGACATCTTCGAGACGCATGTCTAGAAGAAGTTATTCCGTTTTAAAGTTTTAATTAAAATCAATTTTTCTCTCTTAGTATATACATATTTAAATTCATTTTTGTACTATGAAATAAACAATATAAAAATTTAGTTATGGTAAAAGTTTCATTATCTATTTGCCTTTGCGCTACTGATAATCGATGATTTACCAGATAATTATAAAGCCTGTTCTATAATTTAAAGTGTAAAACATACCTTAACTTGGGACACGCTCTACTTTTTTTTACGACCTGCAATTAACTACTAACAAAAGAATTTTGAAAGGAGTAATCATAGAAAGATTCAAGTTGTTACTCCATTCATTTTTAGCTCGTTGATAACATGCTATCTTTGATAAAAATTGATATCTAGCTATTTATCTATATTATTTTTTTGTTTGTTCTAATAGAGCTTGGCGAAAGAACAAATGTTGGAATTTTCCACAAATGGAAACCAAACTGGGAAATTTCGTTTGAAATCAATATTCATTCTGATGCAAGAACAAATGATGTGTCATTCTTTTGGTGCACAATACACCCTTTCTTTACAAAAGA
>CAZKHC010000435.1:0-1166 GCA_964552135.1 uncultured Algimonas sp.
ATGTATGGACCGGCTGCCGCTCGCAAGTGATTATTCGCAGGATATCGGAAGTCGCTGATATGTATCCGGCCTGTTTGATCGGCGCGCGGGCCGTGGCCTTGATGGGAATACGCACGCACCTTGGTCTCATTAGCGGTCAGGTTGGCAAGCAACCATTCGGGTCAACAGACTTTGGGCACGTATCTTGATCCGTTCCATGCGGTTTGCTCAGTCGCGAACTCCTTTCGGGTGTGTCGGTTTAGACAGCCGTCACCCCAAGATCGTGTGTATCAAATCGTCGTTCATGCCGCAGAACGCTCCATGCAATCCGCGCTAGCTTGTTGGCTAAAGCAGCAGCGAGCTTGTTTCGGTGTAATCGCTGGGATGCCTGATCCAGCCACGGGCCGAAGCTGAACTTCTTCCAATTCTGAGGCCGCATCAGAATGACATGCGCCGCCTGAATGAAGAGCGTGCGTAGATATTTGCTGCCGCGTTTCGAAATACGCCCGAGGATTGGTTTGCCACCTGTACTGTATTGCCGAGGGACAAGTCCGAGCCAAGCGCCAAAGTCGCGGCCACGTCCGAACGCCTCGCCAGTACCGATAGCGGCGACCATGGCAGTCGAAATCATCGGCCCTATACCAGGAATACTCATCAACCGCTGACAGTTTGCTTCGCTCTTGCTGATACTTTCGATCTCTGCGGTGAGCGTTTCGACACGCTCGTCAAGCCAGAGCCAATCTTCATAAAGCCCGATGATGAGATCGTGCATGCGCGGTGATATCTCTTCTGCACGGGTCTCAAGAATTGGCAGCAGAGACTTGCGCAAAGCATGCGCTCCGGTTCGGACTGCAATCCCTTGTTCAATGAGAAACGCTCGGATCTGATTGATTGTCGCGGTGCGCCGGGATACCAGCCGTGACCGGATTCGGTGATAGGCTTGTAGATCGAGTTGATCCTGCGTCTTTTCGCGGACAGTCCGCAGATTCGGACGAAGGGCGGCCTCTGCGATGGCTTCGGCATCGTTATAATCGTTCTTCTGACCTTTCAGAAACGGCTTCACATAGATCGCAGGGATGATCCGCGGTTCAAAACCCAACTTGCGCAAAGTGCGACTTACGAAATGAGCGCTAAGGCAAGCCTCCATCCCGACAACACAGCATGGTAGTTTCTCAAACTCAGTCATC
>CAZKHC010000436.1:0-1165 GCA_964552135.1 uncultured Algimonas sp.
GCAACACTTTAACCTGTGAGTTAAAGATGGAGCGATTAGATGGCGAAACGAACAAGAATATATTTTACGGATAAAGAGAAGGTGGACATCTGGGACCGCTGGCAACGCGGCGAGAGTATGAGTTCCATTGGACGTTTGTTCAATAGGGATTCATCCTCGATCCATCCGCTTTTATCCCGCACGGGCGGCATACGTCCGCCAGAACGTAGGCGCTCACGCTTTGCCCTGACATTATCGGACCGTGAGGAGATATCGCGCGGTCTGAACATCGGTGCATCCCTTCGCTCTATCGCCAAGCAATTGAGGCGTGCGCCGTCCACGATTAGCCGAGAGATTAAACGCAATGGCGGGGCAGCTTTGTACCGCGCTAGCACATCAGATAAGGCAGCATGGGAGCGAGCTCGGCGGCCACAAGCCTGTAAACTGGCTTGCCACAAAGGCCTCAGGAACACAGTGTCGCGCCAGCTTCAAAAGAAATGGTCGCCTGAGCAAATCGCAGGTTATCTTAAACGTCTATATCCAGAGGATGTTACCAAGCGCGTGTCACATGAGACAATATATAGAAGCCTGTTTGTTCAGGCGCGAGGCGTGCTTAAGAAAGAGCTTTTGACCCATTTACGCGCCACTCGTACCATGCGCCGCTCTCGACACGCCACCCTAAAGACGAACGGGCTGGGCAAGATTAAAGACGCCGTCTCTATCCGCGAGCGCCCCGCAGAGGTCGACGACCGCGCTGTGCCGGGGCATTGGGAAGGCGACCTTATCGCAGGCACGAACCAAAGCTTTGTCGCCACACTTGTCGAGCGGCATTCTCGATATGTGATGCTGGTGAAAGTCCCCAATAAAGAAACGGCCACTGTCATTACAGCGCTTATCAAACATGCAAAGAAGCTTCCGAAGGAACTCTATAAATCTCTGACATGGGACAGAGGCAAAGAACTCGCAGACCATAAACGCTTTACACTCGCCACAGATATAGATGTTTACTTCTGTGACCCGCAAAGCCCGTGGCAACGCGGCAGCAATGAGAACACCAATCGCTTGCTCAGGCAATACTTCCCGAAAGGCACGGATTTATCTGTCCATAGCCAAGCCAAATTAAATGCTGTAGCACGAGAGCTCAACGAGCGTCCCAGAAAGACCCTCGGTTACGAAACACCGGCTG
>CAZKHC010000437.1:0-1156 GCA_964552135.1 uncultured Algimonas sp.
ACAAAATATTTAGCAACAGGCCGCGCAACCAACACTGACAAGAACACTAAAATTATCAGCACAATTGGCGTAAATATCGCCATCCAACGTGGATAAAAGGTTTTATATTTGAAAATAGAGACGGCTAAAATAACGGACATAATCATCACTTGGAAACGAATGACTTGCAGCAAAGGATAGCTTAACTCATCGACTTTGGTTTGCACAGTCCAGAGTGCGGCTGCCGTCTCGCCTGTATGCGCTGCGTTAGCTTGAACGAGCAGACCTTGATAGGCATTGGAAATAAGCCAAGCGAACCCGGACATAAAACCGAAAACGGCCAAAGACATAATAACCCAACCCAGCTTTGTCTTATGCAATTTCAACATACCGACAATATGCCAGTAGCCGATAATATAAAACGGAGCACCTATAGCGCTAAGATAATATCCGCGATATAAATCTGCTTCGCTGGGATGCAGGAAGTTCCCGTAATTATTCGCAGCTGTGTGATTGAGTTCTGGCGCATAAAGTAGGAAAAACTCACCGAGCCCTGTAATAAAGGCTGCAAGTATGCCGAGCAGCCCCGTGTAAAACAGCCATTTTGGCGCTACATGATGGGGGTTTAAAGTCGCGACGAACTCAGAAGACTCCGTCATTACTCCTCACCTTCTGTAACACTCTCAGCAGGCGCGGGAACAGGACGCTCAACCTTGATGACCTTATTGATTTGAGGGTTAGTCAGGGTTTGCAAAGGCCCCGTTAAATACTGAATATCAATCGAGTTAACACGCTCCTCTTGGCCAAGACCAAAGTAAAGTAAATGCGAGCTATCGGAACATAGCCCTTCGCTTGTGATAAAATGCTTGGTCAATGTCTTGCCAGAGGCAAGTTTTGCTGTGGCGACTGCGCCCAAAGATTTTGCAGTATTGGGAAGCTCTAGTGAAAGCCAATTATTACCGTGCCCCCCATTCATTTGCACTTTGGACTGGCCTTGCAAATTCGCGCGTACCATATCCAAGGCTCCATCATTATTAAAGTCACTGGCAATGGCGGCGATTTCAAAGGCTTTGTTGACGGTATTACTTTCTTTTTCCTTATCCGTAAATTTGCCATTTTCCGCTTGGAAAAGTGTACGGCCCGGCAGATAAATCAGATGATTATAAGGGAGCTGCAC
>CAZKHC010000438.1:0-1154 GCA_964552135.1 uncultured Algimonas sp.
GATAGACGTATTTCAACACCCCCCCTCTGTGACATGCTCGATGCCGGCGATGGATCTAAGTCCGATGGTGTTCTTGAACTTCTCAAGAAGAGTACGAGCTAGAGGTTTGGTGAGCAAGTCCGCAGCCATTTCCGAGGTCGGACAGTAGTCAATGGAGAACAGACCCTCAGCCAGACTATCTCGCACGAAGTGATACTGAATGTCGATGTGCTTAGTGCGAGTGCCAGAAGCATCGTTCTTCGCCATCTTAATCGATCCTTGGTTGTCGACATTGATAAGAATCGGCGAAGGCTCGGTAGCGGCGCTCGAAAATCCAACTAGGTTGCTGAGCCATATCGCTTCCTTCACTGCCGCACTTAGGGCCATGTACTCCGCTTCGGACGAGGATTGTGCAACACATCCCTGCTTCTTCGACTTCCAGCTCACGGCACCGCCTGCCATCAGGAAAACGTAACCGCTTGTAGACTTGCGGTTCAGGGTGCAACCGCCCCAGTCCGAGTCGCTGTATGCGATTGGCGTGAGAGAAATTGAGCCTTGATAGAGAATTCCAACGCTCCTTGTCCCCGCTATGTAGCGAAGCACGCGTTTAACAGCGACCCAGAGAGATTTAGTTGGCTTCTCGACATGCTGCGCGAGGCGTCCAACAGCAAAGGCGATATCAGGACGGGTTCCGACCGCCAAGTACATCAGGCTCCCGACGGCACTGCGATAGAGCGTCGAGTCTACCAGCTCCCCCTCGATGTCTGCCGCGGAGATCTGGGTGTGCATGGGAGTGACAACTGGCTTGGCGTCGGTCATGTCGAAACGCTCAAGCACCTTGTCAACGTAGCGCTGTTGACTAAGATGCAGCGTCACTTTCGAGGTATCCCGAACTATCTCCAGTCCGAGGCATACTCGCACCTCACCACAATCCTTCATTTCGAACCGCTTGCAGAACTCCTCCTTGAGCCAGTCCAGTAATTGCCGGTCACTGCACGCCAGCACGAGGTCATCAACGTAAAGGGCAATGATGACCA
The DNA here is from genome assembly GCA_964552135.1 of uncultured Algimonas sp. Taxonomy (GTDB): domain Bacteria; phylum Pseudomonadota; class Alphaproteobacteria; order Caulobacterales; family Maricaulaceae; genus Litorimonas. Next base: position 1,017 of record CAZKHC010000438.1, read on the forward strand.
TGGTGCCTTTCTGGTACTGAACATAAAGGCACGGGTCGTACGGAGAGCTTTGGAAGTGCAGCTCATCAATGAGGAAGGCGTCGATCTTAGCATGCCATTGTCTCGGCGCTTGTTTAAGACCGTACAAGGCCTTCTGAA
>CAZKHC010000439.1:0-1154 GCA_964552135.1 uncultured Algimonas sp.
CAGGCGAGTCTGCACAGCGGCGTTATGAGCTCGCGGTCGAGCTCGAGCACGTCGTCTGTTTGACGGTCGGGCTCGACTTCGAGCGTCGCGTGTCCCTACGCGGTTGGCTTGTCCCGGACGCCACCGTGGCCTATCTCAAGGATTATGAGGACTTGCCGGGGATCCCGATGTTGGGCCCCGATGGGCACCGCGTCACCATCGGGCGGGTGTTGAAGGATTGCGAGATCACCGCTCGCGCCCCGGCTGCGTGTCGCACGAGCCGGGAGTGCTGGGCCACGGGTGGTCTCCAGGCGTTCATCACCTACCGGCCTGATGGCACCTACGTGGTGCCTCGGCGTCGAGGTGGAGCTTCACGCAACAGAGGTGCGGGCTCTCATGGTCGTGGTGGGGGCCAGGGGTATCAGACGATGGCTGCACCGCCTGGCCCCGGGGCGCTCCTCATTGCGCCGCCGGAGCCCGTGGGTGGTCATGCTCCTGTGCCACCCGCGGCGGTTAGCCTGCCTCCGGGTGGTATGGTTGTGGCATCGTCTAGGGTGCCCCCGGGGGTCCCTATTGCAAGGGCTCCCGCTTTGAGGTCGCAGCCCGTGCGTGCGCCTCCCAAGGCGGCACCCAAGGTGCCAGCCAAGGTGCCCGTCACGGGACAGCTCGTTGTCCCGGACGATGTGGTGCGCGCGTTCTTTGCGCGCGCTATCTCTAGTCGCGACGCTGTTCGCGCTGGTGGTTGGACCCTGGAGGCGCTGGGACTCCTTGTCAATCAGCGCATCGATGCGCTGTTGGCGGAGTCCCGTAAACGCGCCGAGGAGGCGGATCGCCGGGTGGCAGCTACCGAGGCTAGCTTGGCCAAGGAGAGGGCCACTGTCGACCGCTGGGTCGCGTGGCATGAGGCGCAGGAGCAGGAGCGCCGCGATGAAGCGCGCAATCCGCCGCGCTCTCACCTCGGGGGGAACCGCTATCGTTCGCGTAACTACGAGCGCGATGAGTATGACGACGAGGGTTGCGGCTATGACTACGAATATGGTCAGAAGCGCCCTCGTCGTGACGAATACTAGGGCTCCCGATGGTGCCTCTTAGTGGTTAGTTGTAGCTAGTGGTAGGAGTAGCCTGACGAGTAGCTACCCCCCCTCCCCTTAAGGGTCTATGACTAACTAAACATT
>CAZKHC010000440.1:0-1154 GCA_964552135.1 uncultured Algimonas sp.
TAAAATCAAAAGAAAAGACTTTGCTACTTAATCAGTGAGCGTCTTTCTTTGGGCGACAACGGCCTCTGATGCTAGCGGCTTAATTAGAGCGATTTTTAGCCGCCCATCTCCCCTAGCAGATTGGGTGTTTTTAAGAATATTTGGATAGTCTATATTGAATTCATTTCATTATGTCAGTGTACTAAGGCAGGCATCTCTCGCACCTTCAAGTCGTTTGCGGTCTACGGCGGCTCGGGACATAATGCGCAGGCCCGCATACACGCTCAGGCAATGCTGCGCCGCGCTCTCTAGTTTAAGCTGCGACCATTTCGGATTAAGCTGTTTTATAGGTACGATTAGCGCGCGTTCCATTTTACTATAACCGCGCGCAACTAAAGCGCGGGTGTCATCATCATGTGCGGCATAATCTGCAGAGGCATTACATAAAAAGCACCCTCGGGCATCATTTTGATCCCACACTGCGTCGATAGGCGCGGAAAGATATGACTTCACCCGTTCAAGCGGTGCAGCGCTGTTTGATGTCAGAAACTTTACAGTTGGGTCCACAGCCGTTTTTTCATAATGGGATAGCGCTTTGAGATACATATCGTGTTTATTTTCAAAAGCTTTATAGAGACTTCCCTTTTTGAGACCTGTCGCCACGATAATCTGAGCAAGGCCAGTACCTTCATATCCGTTTTTCCAAAAGGCCGACATGATGTCTGATAGGACTTCATCTTCATCAAATTCTCTGGGCCGTCCTAATTGTGCTGACATTTTATCGCTCACAAACATGTTACTTTAAATATATTGACCAATCGGTTCCGAATGTCTAAGGGACATCCAACGGCGATTATGTCGTATATATTTTTACCTTATTAGGAACCATTTGGTCAACTAAATAGACATCAACTAAAAGAGATTACAATGTTAAATAAAAAACTCCTCACGACTATAGGCTTCACAGTTCTGGCCATTTCAGCTGCGGCCTGTTCACCCGCCACATCTACACAAACGAATAATACGCCTGCGGTTGTTCAAGCAGCGGTACAAAATACAACTGTGGTTTCATCTGGGACATTCTCAGGACGCTCTGATCACATCACGACAGGCGACGTTAGACTTGAGAAGACCGCCACTGGCTATCAGCTAAGCTTCGCTGCTGATTTCTCATT
>CAZKHC010000441.1:0-1139 GCA_964552135.1 uncultured Algimonas sp.
CGGCGGCTTTAACCTAGACACAACCGCAGGCGCTGGCGGTGCAGATCCTCGCTTTGACTCCGAAGAAGTCGACGCGTGGGAAGTTGGTATAAAAACCACACTTGCGGATGGGCGCATTCGTCTTAACATCGCTGGATTTTTATCCGATTTCGAAAATTTCCAAGTTCTCGAATTTACCGGTACAAATTTCCAAACCTTCAATGTCGATGATGTAACAACACAGGGTGTCGAAGTTGAACTTAACGCCAGATTATCCGATTCTTTCACGCTCAATGCAGGCCTCACCTATGCGGATGCCGCCTATGGCGATGACTGTGACAATGATGGCACAATCATCCCCGCCATATTCCTCTGCGGGAATGTGCTTACAAATGCCCCGGAAATCACATCTGTTCTTGGCCTGACCTATGACGGAGAAGTGGGCGATTCGGGTTGGGGTCTATTGGGGAACATCAATATTTCCCAGCAAGGCGCTCGCCGAACATCAACCAATCCAGCTCCAGGTGGTGTTCTTAGCCCATTTGATGAGCAAGGCGATTCCATTAAAATTAACGGGAGGATTGGTTTCTCCTTACCAGATGATCGCGCAACGATAGAATTCTGGGGTTTGAACCTGACAGATGAAATCACACGCGGGATTACCTTTAATACACCGCTACAAGGCGCATCGCGTTCAGCATTCACTGATACACCGCGTCAATATGGCGTAACGCTGCGGACAGAATTTTAAATTATTTGAGCACAAGGCCCGTCCCCGATGAGACCTGGCAAACCTATAGGACCCTTCGGGGTCCTTTTTTGGTCTCTATCGAGCTAGCTGTAATTTGGGGAAGTTGACGCGAGATCGTTTAGCGCCAAAAAGCAGCCGTTGGAAGACGCACAGCTCATGCCGTCTAACTTTGAGTGCCTCGCTTAAAGTCATTGAGTCAGACAAACCTACCAGCTAGCGCAAAAACGCGTTTTTGCGCTTTCTTGCGGATCAGATGAAGCCCTCAAGCTTTGAGCGGGGGACATTCGCCGCGTATTTGCTATGAAGCAAGCTCCTGATGGCTTCTCCTACCACCGAGATAAGAGTTCCTTATTGTCAAGCAGTCTTATGACGGCTTTCCGCGTTAGATGTCTCTAGGAAACTCATAAGC
>CAZKHC010000442.1:0-1137 GCA_964552135.1 uncultured Algimonas sp.
CGCATGTACGCGCATTCAAAAATGCGCTTTGACATGAATGACTCTATCCCCATAAATCAACGTCCAAAACCACCACACCGGATTTTGCCACATGGACCTCGTCAGCGATAACATCTTCATCGATGACGGTCGGAAAATGCCAGAGTTCGACCAAATTTTTCCGATGCTGAAAGGATTTGCGCTTGGAAATCCAAATTCTTGGACCAAGGGACATCCTCACGGCTTTTATAAACAGATGCGCGAGAACGCGCCAGTCATGTGGACGCCCATGCGTAAAAACATGTCAGGCTTTTGGTCTGTAACCGGTTACGACGATATAAAAACCGTCGAACTCGCGCCCAAAACCTTTTCATCCGAACGTGGAAGTATGCTCTTGGCTGTGAGCCCGAGAAGCAAATGGCCCGGCGATAAACTGACTCCAGCGTCATTTAATTGCCTCATAAATTTGGACGCGCCTCGCCATATGGAATTGCGCATTCAGCAAAAAGATTTCTTTATCCCCGCCTATGTTGCGAAAGTCCGGGATCGGGTTGCCGCGAAAATTGACTCTCTCTTGGACGATGCCGAGCGTCTGGGCCCGGAAGTCGATTTCGTAAAAGTCTTTTCACAAGAGGTCCCCATGTTCACATTATGTGAAATGTTGGGTGTCGACGAAGTGGACCGCCCGAAAATCATTTATTGGATGCATTATCTCGAGCTAGCCGAACAATTTGTCGCGAACCCAATGCGAATGTTATTGAAAAATCCATTTTTCCCGCGGCGCTTTACCAAAGCCATCAAGGACATGTTTGAGTATGGCGAAGCCGTCATGGCGGACCGTCGGGCCAACCCACGCGAAGATTTGCTCACCGTCATTGCACAATCTCAGTTGGGCGGTGAAGACTTACCACAAGAATATTTAGATGGGTCTTGGCTGCTGATTATCTTTGCCGGCAATGACACATCGCGAAATTCTCTCTCGGGCACGATTCGGTTACTAACAGAGTTTCAGGACCAGCGCCAAATGGTGATCGATGATCCTGCGCTTGTTCCGAAAATGATCCAAGAAGCTTTGCGCCTCGTGAGTCCGGTTCAATATATGCGCCGCACAGCCATTGAGGATACGGAATTGAACGGGCAAAAAATTGCGAAAGATGA
>CAZKHC010000443.1:0-1137 GCA_964552135.1 uncultured Algimonas sp.
AATCGGTAAACCGAAAGGGGCATGAGCGAAGGACCGAAAAAACACAAGCGATAGGATATCGGACTAAGCTTGAAAAGGAGTTAGGTGCGATAAATGACTCTTGATCTTAGGTGATCGATTTTAGGCATTGATCTCTTCTCATCGTGCAGCTTTGAGAGAATATGCTAAGAAATGATTCCTAAAAAAGCTATGTAATGTACTGTGGTATGCACGTCTTCAGATAAAGCCAACGATTCATCGTTGGCTTTTTTTCGCCAACAATAATAGGAATAAACACCACTACGAATTCGAAAATTCTCCACACGCCTCGTCACTGAGCGGCGGCTTTAGCGCCCAGTGACGAGGCGCGGAGACTACGTCCCTTGGCCTCTTACGCCGCCTCCGGCGCGTGACACCGAGGGGACGAGAAAAACAACGATGTGACTTTCAAGGCGCATGTTCTTATGCTACATTTGTCTCGTAAGTATCCCGCGATTGACCTTGAGCTATCAGGTCTCTAAACCGACTCAGGTTTTTCGCGACTCGTTTTACTCCGCTAATTAAGCGATTTGTTCACCCCAGCCATCGTTACCCAGACATGGCATTTGTCTTCAACAACCTCAGGTCTATTTGCGCGTCTGCGCCTTAGACATTTCATCATCAACCAGCTTCAGCAATGAAGATTTTTCACGCTCTCTCGTGGAGCATCTCGGTGGCTTGCCTATCTATTTTTGATGGATACACTTGCCATATTTTTTCAACCCGGAAACCTTTTGGAGGGAATATGTTTATTTACTTTTCAGGTTTTACTTAGCAGTACGTTACGAACTTCACGGACCGTAACGAGCCCCTGGGCATGTCGTGTAACGAGCGACAAAAATTTCCCGTATAACCCTCAGTGACTTTGCTTGCTGGGTCGGGATTAACACTAACCCAATTGAATTCGTTACGAAGGAAACTCAGATGAAAAAGTTAAACTATGAATTAAAAAATCTTGCCGCGAAAAATAAAAATGGATCTCAATCGACGCAAGCTGACAGGCGTCGCTATCTTCAGTTGATTGCGAACCAACTCGAAAGCCTCGGCTTTAAATACATGGGTGCCAATTCGTTGAAGCCAAAACACGTTTGGAAGTTGGTTCGGTATTGGCAAAATGAA
>CAZKHC010000444.1:0-1136 GCA_964552135.1 uncultured Algimonas sp.
AAGGATTGATTCTCAGTGGAATGCTAAAAGATGAGGTGACGCAATTAGTGATAAAAGATGAATTGATTTGCACATACGGCTTATTTTTGCTCCAAAGCAGTGGTATTAAAAGGGCTAACGAGATTTCGCAAAGAATGCGCATTCTGGCACGCTTAGTTTCCCTATCACCACTGACAGATTGCGGATGACAAAGTGTGTTGAGGACTGGAGGTATCTAGCAGAATTGGTGGGGACTAGACTGACCATCTTCAACAGAAGACATGGAAACGAGGTGTATCAGCTTTTAATAAAAACGTGTAATAATTTAATAGAGAATATATTGAACTTGATTTTTAAAATTTTCTACATTACTTCTTTACTCGTTTTTTACTTGTTAGGTTACGCAAGATCAGAACATCGTTCGTAGCCTCTTCCGTTTATCTATATAGTATTCGGTCTTTGTCTTATCCTACTCTGCCCTTTATGTGCAAAACTGTGGAGATGTATATCAAAATAAAAAAAAACTATCATCAAACCCATCCATTCTCAGCGTCGCTTCTTCTGGGCATGGGCAGGGTTAAGATAAGGAGAATATAGAAATCAGAAAAGTTTATATATTTCTTCTTAATTTCCTTGATATTTTGTTCTAGTTATTCACATTCCAAGATCAAACAAAACGAGGAAAAAGAATTTACGATAAGACCCATTATTACGTATTTTGCCAATCTGCAGAGAAAAAGATTGGACGCAATATAAAGCAGTGTAAATTGGGAAATCCAGATGATGTAAAGGTTCTTACTGGAAATTCACCTCAACAAATAAAAGACAAAAAGTTCCTTGAATTGCGTAGTAAAGGCGACTTTTACCACAACATGGCGGTTTTAAAAACCGGAGGAGAGCTAGTCCTTTGGAGACGCTCAAATGCAGATGTTGTTACAGCGGAGGACTACATTCCGTGTAAGTTCTGCTTATCTTCATAATGAAGAACGATATGTGGAAACACGTAAAAACCTGTCTGCTCAAGACAGAAGAGGCACCGGAAACAGATTTAATTGCACAAGCTAATTTAATACTTTATTCTAATAATTATTGTACTGCGGCGTCGCATGAGCTGAAAGGATTGATTCTCAGTGGAATGCTAAAAGATGAGGTGACGC
>CAZKHC010000445.1:0-1133 GCA_964552135.1 uncultured Algimonas sp.
ATTACGTGATGCACCGCACGGAACGGCTTTGGGATAATCCGCTGGCCTTTGATCCCGACCGCTTTCTGCGCGATCCGAGTCTGAAAGCCAAAGGCGCGCCCTATATGCCGTTTGGCGCAGGTCCGCGTATTTGTGTCGGCGCAGCCTTTGCGACGATGGAAGCGGTCATGAGTTTAGCGCGGCTTGTGCGGGATTATGATATTGAAATCCCGAGTGATTGTTATCCCAAACCCCTAATGACCGTGACACTTCGGCCAGAGGGTGGCGTGCCTGCGCGGATGGTGGGGAGGGTTATAGCTCAAGAAGCTATTGATTAATAAGGTCACTGATATTTTTGAAAAATTGTACAGCCACCCCTTTTAGTTTTCCGGGAAATCGTGGGGTGTACGATGCCTGATAAGCCCAGCTTCGTATCCAATATTCGAAACGGCACTTCTAATTATCCAATCGGCGCCAGCCGTTCCTAAACGCGATATAGATATAACTTTCACAGGGTCTTGCTGAATAATCACACCTTCTTCATTCCGAAAACGACCATCTTCGCCATGGAGAAATTCTAAAGACTCTCTTTTTGCGTCTTCCAGGCTATCTCGAAGTATGATGTATATTCTCGAAGCCAGTTCCACAGAGCCTGTTTCTGTATTGGTCCACCGGAAAAGTAGCTCAAGCTTGAAAGCAATTTTCTCGGTTTTCTTTTCTGTCCTATCAACGGGCAAATCATCAGGAGTTAGATGCTTCACGCTTCCAACCTTATATCCAAAGTCGTCAAGGGCCGCTTTGATTATCCAATCTGCTCCTAAATTTCCACTCTTTGTAATGGACACAACTTCAATTGGCTCTTGGTGTATGATGTGGCCTTTATCATTCGAAAGAACAGCCTCATTCTCATACTTATCATAAAGGATTTTTTGAGAGTCTCTTTTTGCAGTCTCATAGTTATCTCGGAGGAGAACATACATTTTCGAAACCAATTCCACTGACTTCGTATTAGTATTGGTTCTGCGGAAGAGAAGCTCTACCTCGAAAGCAATTTCCTCGTTATTCTTATCCATTTTTCTCGCCCAGATTAAAGTGCAGGGTTTCTGTTGCCAGCTACCCTGCGAAGCCCGCCTAGCCGTCTGAAGGGCTAGGAG
>CAZKHC010000446.1:0-1132 GCA_964552135.1 uncultured Algimonas sp.
AGGGCATAGTTCTTGAGGGCATAGACCATGTCGGGGAACTCCGTCATGGCCCGGACATTGGAGGCGAGGTTGTTGTCTCGAGCCCCGTGGTGAAGAATTTCACTGCTCTTCATGTCCTGCCCGTCCTTGCGCACCTTGAGCATCATCTCCAACTCCTCATCGAGCCAGGAGAGAGAGTCGTTGGTGCTGCGAGAGCGCATCAGCTTTGCCAGACTCTCCCTCCTGTGCACGCCGTCCACGGTGATGGACTTGAGGTCCTCCTTGAGGTAGAGAGCCGTGTGGGACACGCCGCCCGCAGCCTTGACAGTTTTCGTATTTGTCAAGGCACCGACGTCAAGCGACGGGAGGGACTGGTTGTCCTCTCTGCGGACGGTGACGCTCATCAGAGTACCCTTGTCGTAGTCGTAGCCTCGCTCGGTGAAGCTACGGGACAGGGCCTCGACGTGGTCCTCATCGACGGTGCGGAGAGTGACGGAGGGGACGTCGACCTGAGACAACTTGACGCGGATACGCACTGAGAGGTACTGCTCCGGTCCATAGGTCGACGTCTCCACCTCGGTGCCCACCTCCATGTCGTCGGTTAGCGGAACCGCGACGACTTCGTCCTCATCCTCTGCTGCTGGCTTGTGGCGCTTGCGAGCGGGGAGGGAATCTCCGACTTCGGCGGTGGGCGCCTCCTTGCGTTTGGAGGGCCCAGCGCCTGCGTCGGAGGGGGACGGGGAGGGTGCGGGGGCTTGCGGGGGGTTGGTGGAAGGGGGGGTGGCTTGGGGGACCATGTGGCGGGTGTCCCAGACGTAGAAGCCGGCGCTGAACATGCCGCCGAGGGTAGCAGGCGGCTCTTCAGCGCCGAGGAAAGTGTAGGGGTAGGGGACATCGGCCTTGCCCGGGAGCACGTTGGACTTGGTGATGACGATGAGGTCCTTCCCGCCGGTCTGGTCTAGGGGGTGGCCGTGGAGCTCGCGACGCACAGTGCTCCCGGGCTTGTGACTGTCGGCCACGGTCGCGTTGGCGACGTGCTGCATGGTGCTCTCCATGATGGCGAAGAGCTTGACGATGACGCCCATGGTGATGCCACGCTCGTCGAAGCTCTTGCCTGCATCATCGCCTAAGATGCTGGCGATGTGCGCCTCCT
>CAZKHC010000447.1:0-1132 GCA_964552135.1 uncultured Algimonas sp.
ACGGGTACCACCCCGTTCGAACTCATCCTGAGTCGACCACCACCGTCCTTCTCGCTACACCATACGGTTCGGCTGCGGCCGAAGCCGGATGCAGCAAGGAAGCAGGACTTCCTTAACCGATTCGCCTCGGCGATAGACGGTGCGCGATCGAGCCTGGCAAAGAGCCAGGCTCGATACAAACGTGACTTCGACCGTCGCGTGCGCGAGAGTAATCGGCGACTCGTCGCGAACGATTACGTCTACTTGGATAACCCGGAGTGGGCCCAACGTAAGTCCACTCCGGGTGGACCTAGGATGAAGGGAAAGTTGGCCCCTATCGCGCAAGGACCCTTCAGGGTCCTGCGCGCGTCCAAGCGCACGGTCACCATTGACCGCGATGGCACCACGGAGAAGGTGGCCATTGATAGGGTCGTTGCAGCCCCTCCCCCTCAGAGGGATACTGCGGCCACGCAGCCCTCGCCGACAGCAGAGGGGGAACCCCCTGCGGATGAAGGTGAACAAGGGACTCATCCCCCTACTGTTCACCCGGAACCTGCAGAGGTACCGAATGTTACCGTGGGGACGGATCCCCACGGTGAGCCGGAAGGAGGGACGCTGATCGATGTTCCCTCCCCAACGCCGGCCGACCCGAGTCACCTGGGGACGCAAGAGGTAGATGGAGACATCCCATCCTCACCGGAGCCGTCCTCGGGTCCGGACCTGGGAGGGGAGGACCCCTCCCCACTTCCGGAAACGGAAGTATTATTGCCGGAGGAGGAGGAGGAATTAGGTATTGATCCTCCTCCATCTGGGGCGGTGCCCACCTCCCAACCGAACGTCAATGTTTCGGATGACGTTCGGGACCCGGAGGAAGAGGAGTACGTCATAGACGCACTCCTCGATTATTACCTCGACGTCGATAACGAGGAGTGGTTCCTCGTCAAGTGGTATGGGTACGAGACCCCCACATGGGAACCGCTCGATAGCATTCCCGAGGGATTAACCTCCCGCTACTTTAAGCGGAACCCCCAAGAGATCCGTCCTCGCGGACGGTAACCTCTCGGGGGGAGGAAGCGCTTACGTCCGCATCCGCCGCTGACGTGCGTCACTTTTTCGTTGACGCACGCCGGTCGGGTGACGAAGGTGATCATCA
>CAZKHC010000448.1:0-1132 GCA_964552135.1 uncultured Algimonas sp.
TCAATCTACATCGACAACTACAGTTTTTGTCAGTTGGTTGTTGAAACCTCCAAGTGTTACCCTTCTGCTTGCTTGGCAAAAGGCAAGTATATATATATTTTCTATGTTTTCTCATGTCTCAGCAGAAAGATTGTTAAAAATCAGCTTCTTTGTAAGAGTTAAGTGGGGTGGCACCCATCATCTTAGTGTAGCGCGTTTGGCGTTTGGCTTCTGGGCTTTCTATTCAGTTTCCGGGTGTTTATTTGATTTTCCGGGAGATAGTCACAAAATGAGGGGAAAACAGGAAAATCCACACTTATTATAGAAACTTTAAGTATTAATTAAAAAATATATAGCCATAGTATTTACTTTTGTTTTCCCTCTTTTTTGAACGTAATGTTATTGTTGTTTTGTTTCCCTCTTTTTTTAATGTGATGTTATTGTTGAAACATGGTCACATCAGTCAGGGACATTCTCCTAATTATGCTTGCTAGGTAGCATAACTATGGTGCTCATCACAAATATGTAGTTTTATTGTCATTTTCCCTTCAAAATTAAGGCACCTACTAAAAGCAGGATTGACGGATCCGGATTGGCTGATCAGCGGGTTGGTGTAATTTACAATTCACAATCTAACGATTCACGATCCATGCATAATTATTATGCACAATACACGTTATCGAAAAGTGAAAGTAAAGACGCTCCATAGTTGTGTATTTTCAAAAAGCAGGAGGTAAACACATTCTTTTAACGTCTTTTTAAAGGAAAGCCTCATTTTTTGAAAACAAAATTCATATATATATTCACATATCATATCAAGTTAAATTTTCTGAGGTTTTAACAAATTTATATACGACAGAAGATGAGAAAATTGAGAAAGATTGTCTTCCTTGCTAACAAACTCTTATAAAACAGCGTTTGTTTACCTCTTGTTCCTCCCGTTCCGCTACTTATTTACAACGATGGAGAACCGCTCTCTCACACAAAACTGAATTTCCGATAACGTACACGTTTTTTTTATTTAGAAACATACTTTTTGGTATTTTGCGGGTCTCAAGGGAAAAAATATTTTTGAAACATTTTTAACAAAAAAAGTTTACGATACTATCAATAGCATAAATTAGGCTAGCTAGAAAAATTCAAGCCATGTTTG
>CAZKHC010000449.1:0-1132 GCA_964552135.1 uncultured Algimonas sp.
TTTTATTAAAGACGAATCCGGTGCAACAGCTATTGAATATGGTCTGATTGCAGCTCTTATCGCAGTTGCCTTAATCGGTGGTGCAACTATATTGGGTGACTCAATTGATGCAAAGTTCCGTGAAGTTGGCGGTAAACTAGGCGCGGCAAACAATGATGGCGGCTCCGCAAATTAATTAGTTATTTGAAATTTATGATAGGCCGCTTTGCGGCCTATCTCTCTGGGCAGATGGATTTAGAGATGTGGATGATTTATAAATGTATAAGTTCATAAAAGATGAAACTGGTGCAACGGCGATAGAATACGCTTTGATTGCAGCTCTCGTTGCTCTTGGGTTAGTAGTAGGGGCAGCAGCGGTAGGTACTAATTTAAATAATCTATTTGAGTTTGGTGCACAAGAATTGAATGAGTCTAACTGAGAAGAGCCGGACAACTCTTAGCTCAGCTATATCTTAAATCGATTATCCAATAAAATAACCTAATATTAAACATCAGAAAAATAACCTAATATTAAACATCAAGATGGTAAATCTCCGAGTAGTGATTTTTGGGGATAATTTGTGTTTTTAGCGTTCATAATTGTTATTATTTTTGGCTCAACAATGCTTATGGCATCTTTTAAAGATGCCACGACCATGACAATCCCAAATTGGATCAGCCTTACGCTTATAGCTGGATTTTGTTTAGTAATTCCATTTGTTTGGCCCGGTTGGTCTGAATTAGGAACCCATATATTTGTCGGACTGACCTTCTTCTTGGTCGGGTTTGCGCTATTTGCCTTTGGCTGGCTAGGCGGTGGCGATGCCAAGTTGATGGCAGGAACGGCGCTTTGGTGGCAATGGCCAGATGCTCTAATTTATGTTTTATATACGACCATTATTGGCGCATTACTAGCACTTGCTTTGATTATTGGCCGTAAATTTATACCTGTTAAAATTTTAACTGCGCCTTGGGCATATAAAATGTTCAAAGATGAGAAAAAAATGCCTTATGGACTCGCGCTAGCGGGTGGCGCCTTGCTCACATTACCTCAAAGTCAACTTTTTTTAAGAGCAATCGGACTTTAAAACCCGTTCTGTTAACACTTTATTGGTACGCATTTTCTATAAATTAACCATGCTTTATGAAATCT
>CAZKHC010000450.1:0-1130 GCA_964552135.1 uncultured Algimonas sp.
TTATCAAACGCACTTTCTGGTCGAGTAAACTCAATAGCTGCATCTACTTTTCTGAGGTTAACCGTATTTAAGTCTTCATAATTGTTTACATCAATTTTTAGAAGGACTTCATGTCCTTGTTCAATAGCCATTCTTTCTATTGTTTTGCCCATTTTTCCATAACCAATTAATGCTAATTTCATATTTAATCTTGTTTTTAGATGCAAAAGAAGGCATAATTTTACCTAAATAAAAAAAAAGATAGTATCTTGTCAAAATAATGTAAAAATAAAGTGTATATATCTAAACTTTATTACTTAAAAATAGGACTACTTAGTTCTACTTTAGCACGCTAGTGGTCGAGGACAGAAATCCTTGACAGTTTAAATGGCTTCTTTTTCCGTAATACTGCGTTGTTCGTCGGTCAGGTAGCTACGGCTATCTTTCCTCCTCACGCCTTGTCTTACAAAAAAATAACCTCATTTCAACTATCAATTACTTCTGTCCTCGACCACTAGTTTATAGTATTAGGTAAAAAGTATATGGGATAGTTTTTTTAGAGACAGCAAATGTGATTTGTTTTTTATAAAAAACAAATCACATTTGCTGTCTCTAAAAAAACTATCCCATATACTTTTTACCTAATACTATAAACTAGTGGTCGAGGACAGAAGTAATTGATAGTTGAAATGAGGTTATTTTTTTGTAAGACAAGGCGTGAGGAGGAAAGATAGCCGTAGCTACCTGACCGACGAACAACGCAGTATTACGGAAAAAGAAGCCATTTAAACTGTCAAGGATTTCTGTCCTCGACCACTAGCGTGCTAAAGTAGAACTAAGTAGTCCTATTTTTAAGTAATAAAGTTTAGATATATACACTTTATTTTTACATTATTTTGACAAGATACTATCTTTTTTTTTATTTAGGTAAAATTATGCCTTCTTTTGCATCTAAAAACAAGATTAAATATGAAATTAGCATTAATTGGTTATGGAAAAATGGGCAAAACAATAGAAAGAATGGCTATTGAACAAGGACATGAAGTCCTTCTAAAAATTGATGTAAACAATTATGAAGACTTAAATACGGTTAACCTCAGAAAAGTAGATGCAGCTATTGAGTTTACTCGACCAGAAAGTGCGTTTGATAA
>CAZKHC010000451.1:0-1129 GCA_964552135.1 uncultured Algimonas sp.
CCAGCGCCAGCGTGGGTGAGGTGGCCATGCCCGACGAAGATGCTCCGCGGCGGAATAACAATCTTCCGCAGGCGCAGCACATTCGCGGCTTTCTTGATGTGCTTGAACTTGCGCCTTGCGAACTTGTGCGAGTGGTCCGACACCCACAAGACAAACTCCTCGGCCCCGTTGACAATCATGAAGTACCCGGGGAGACTGTCCATGTACTTCTTTCCGGGGACTTGAAAGTCGTTGTGCGCCACTTGCCGGGGACAATTCTTACCGGTGATGAGGAGCCTACCGCCAGTTACCGGTACGAACATCTTCTCCTCCTCGCCCTGTGCCAACCCCAACAGAGTCACCGCCTGACCCGCCCACGCGTCCAACCGCGCCCTCCGCTCCGACGCCCACACGGTGTCCTTGTCCGCTTCCGTGTGGTCCATGAGCAGAGCCCTTGTGGAGGAGAAGCGTCCGACACCCTTCGCGCGATCTTCCGAATCGCCGTGCTCCTCCCCCACATTGACGATAGGGTTCCAATGCTCCCGCGCGTCCTCCTTCTCCAGGGCCTTCTCACCAGGGAACGTGCCGACGTAGTGGGAAATGAAGTCCTCCACACTATGCTCCGTCAGCCCCTCCGGGCGGCCGAGCTCCTTCACCCGTTTCGAAGTCAGCTCGGAGTCGTCGGCGAACCCATCCAGGATGCACCACCCACGTTCGGCCAGCTCGACTCCCCTCCCCCGGAAGTACGCGAAACCAGTTCCCTTATCGTAACCGTCCACTGCACTCATCTCCGCCTCTTCCTTCTCCGAGCTCTCATCAAGAACCGTAGGAGTGTGAGACTTCATCGCCGCCAGGAAGCACAGCGCCCGATGGTTATACACCAACTCATCGAGCGACATGTAGAGATGGGCACGATGCTTGAGCGGGATGTGAATCCCTCGGAGCCACGTGGAGTGATGTGGCTCCGGTGCATCATCGTCTTCCCGCTGCGCCTCCAGTGTGCTCCTGACATCGCGAGGGGGTAACCGGACGCAGGCCTGCCAGGGTGCATCATACTGATCCTGGGCGGGGTAGTCGTAGTCGTCGTACCCGAAGGGCAGGCGTGCCGGCAGAACATCATCGAAGAGCTCCACCCCTGTCTCGACGGGGA
>CAZKHC010000452.1:0-1127 GCA_964552135.1 uncultured Algimonas sp.
TTTAAGAACATTTGAGGCTCAAAAAAGCTTCACAGATATTAAGCACATCCAGCCTCAGCTGAAACTTAGATGTTCTCATAAAAAAAAACAATTCTGATTTCAACTTGATTTTTATTTATGTTGGTCTAATTATTTGGATTGTCTTTTTCCAGCTATATTAAACATTTTTTTCTGTCTGGCGTTATAGTACTTTCCTAGGAATTTATTATTTTTTAGTATTTTCTTAGGCCAATTCCCTTGAAGGGATAGATCACTTCTATTATAATTATAGCTTCCTGAAACATGTTATAATTAGATGTAATTATCGCTCAAGTTGTTAAAAACAAATCATAAATGGATGTATTGTAAATGTTCCAATTACGCTTTTCACAGTTTTTCACAGCAGGAGGAAAGCGAACACATTACAAAAAAAATATGTTTTCGTGCTTGCTAAAGCACCAGTTGCAAATATGAATTATTTTTCTTTCGAGGTGTGACTGACGCATATTTGAGATATGTGAGCAATTTTGGCGGTAAATGTTTAGCTTTTGCTTTCTTGACTGCGAGCCAATCAAAATAAAAGTAAAATTATTATCGACCAATCAAAATCGAAAGAAATTACTGAATTGTTTCTAATGGCCATGTGAAGCCCCGTGGACTTTCTTTGATAGCTGAGAGTGAAGGAGTCAGGTGGTTGGATGGATGATTAATTTTCGGTAAGAGAGAATAGGTTTTTCTAATTAAGCTATCATAGTAATTTCTAAAATATGTTATGTTAATAGGAGGTTTTGCTTGGAATTTTCTCAATAACTTCACATGCAATTATTTAAATTTTCAAAGGAATTCGCAAATGTCTGAAATAAACTTTTCTTTTGATTTTATTACTTGTGTATGGATGTAAATTCAATTCTATAAAATTAACTAAACTACGCGCTTTATATCATGTTTATGTTTAATGAAACTTATATGTTATATTTTCATATTTCTCTTAATTTTCTGGTGCAGGTTGATAATCCCGGAAAAATTGAATGTTAATGTCTACAAGCATATCCACTATGAAGACATAAACAGGTAATTAATTACGTGATGTTATTATTTTTTTAGCATTCTTCATCGGTCCAAATTTGTGTTTTTAGTCAAAATTTTCA
>CAZKHC010000453.1:0-1124 GCA_964552135.1 uncultured Algimonas sp.
GTTAGGCCCGCATCATAGGCGGTGTAATCCCCGTCAAGGAGACCATTATTTGACTGCAAATATGACCCGCCCAATGTCCAATCATTATAGGTGAATTCGAGACCTGCGCCGAAGCTTTCGAGATCATCCAGTCCTGCAAGGCCGGAGCTTTCCGACCCGCGCGCATAAGTGCCTGTCAATTCCGCGCCAAAGCCATTGTCAAATTGCCTATCCAGCGCAATGCCGACTTCAATCACATCTTCTATGTCTGGCTGCGTGACGCCGGCAATTGTGCGGCCATTACAATAATCAACACCGCAGACATTGGCGTCGAGCGCGTAGGACGCGCCGAATTGAATACCAACGCCGATTTGGTCGCCGAGGAGACGCGGCGAAGTATAGGTGATTTTCTCGCTAAAGCCTGAGGCGTCATTGACGGTTTTTACGCTATCGAGGCCCGTATAATCCACGGGCGAATTGGAGGCCCCAACCGCGAGCAAGCTCGGCGCGCCGAGACTAAAGAGATAGGCGGCGCCGTCATCACGCCCGACGGTCACATCGCCGTAAGCCGAGCGCAGGAAGATATGCGCGCTTTCAATCGCGCCCTGTACGTCTTCGGCAATATCATCCCCTGTTGAATAAAACCCAGAGGTATGGCCGCGTAGTCCGGTGAGAGAGGCAATCGCATTGCCTGAGCATCCGGCGATGGTCGGCGGACAATCCGGAACACGGCCGCCAAACCCGCGGCGGCGCGGATCATATTGCGCGCGGCCGCCAAGGGTCACACCATATTCGAGGCCGCCTTGCGTGATAGCGCTGACTTCGACTTCAAGTTCGGCGTCGCCAATAAAATCTTCGGACCAACCATCTTCCGGATCTGTAATTGTATCCGGTTGATCGCGATAAGTCGCCGCTGCGCCGCCCGTAAAGGCGCCGCGTAGAACCGTAGCGATATTGCCAAGACCGAGCTTGTCTTTCCAGCCGCGCTTTTGTTGGGGCGGCGTATAGGGTCCGCCGGGATAAGGCGCGCCCTGCGGGGGACGTCCTTGAGGCGGAAGGCCTGTCGGCGGCGTTGAAGATTGATAATTTGGATATGGGGCGCTTGGACGCTGATAAGCGGGGGCTTGGCCGGGGATGTGTTGAGG
>CAZKHC010000454.1:0-1123 GCA_964552135.1 uncultured Algimonas sp.
ATACCATTTAATCTTTGAATTTACTGGAATACTTTGTATCTTTTGCTATGCCAAAAAAGATACCCATTACTGTAAAAGAAAGTGTTGTTTTTTTGAATACTGCATATTCAAAAAGCAATAGTCGATTAGCTCAAGATCGTATAAAAACCTTATTATACGTAAAGACAAATAAGTACGAATATCAAAGTGATATAGCAAAACGGTTAGGGAGAGATGAAAAAACGATAAGGGAATGGTTAAAATCATATGTTTCTAATGGATTTGAGTCTCTAATCTGCATCAAGAGTGGTGGTAATAACACTAGAACTCTTTCTAATCAGGTGATTCAATTGATACAAGAGAAACTTACAGATTCCAAAACAAGCATTACTTCTTATGTCGAACTGTTATTACTATTAGAAGAGCAAACAGGAGAAAGTATAGCTTATGGAGCTTTATATTCACATTGCAGGAGAAAATTTAAATCCAAACTTAAAGTGGCTCGTAAATCACATTACAAAAAAGACCCTGAGGCAGAAGCCTTTTTTAAAAACACTCATAAGTCAGTTTGATTTATTTAGAATGATTCTAAAAGAAAACAATTTCACTTCGATAAACTTGTTTTTTCAAGATGAATCTAGGTTTGGATTAATTACCAAACAAAAAAGAGTACTTACATCTAGGGGTGTAAAACCAATAGGAACCTACAAACATAGTTATTTGTATAAATGGTTATGGGGAAGTTTTTCTCCAATAACAGGAGAGAGTTTCTGTATGATAACAGATGGGGTTTCTAAAGAATTGTTTGTAAAATATCTACAAGATTTTAGCGAACATCGTCCAAATGAACTAAAAATAATAGTTATTGATAATGCTTCTTTCCACTCTACTAAAGAGATAGAACTACCAAATAATATTGTGCTTTTGCCAATACCTCCCTACTGTCCAGAGTTAAATCCTGCTGAAAAGATATGGCAATGGATGAAAGATAAAATAGCAATGAAGATTTATGATAATCTAGAAACACTAGAAAACAAAATAGAAAAACTCATTAAACAAGCTGAAAATCAAATTATTAAATCTATTACAGGGTACGATTTCTATGTAAACGCTTATAACAGTGTTTTCAAAGATTAAATGGTAT
>CAZKHC010000455.1:0-1123 GCA_964552135.1 uncultured Algimonas sp.
TTCCAAATTTAACATTATTTTCGTTTTGTTTTGCTAAAAGTCCCCCTGAAGGGGCGGGATGGCTGATACATTACCACAGATATTAAATGCGCCGCGGCGCAAGCGGGAGACCTACCGGTTTCGGCTTGGTTTACGCGCTGCCTTGCGGTCTACCGCTTTTGAGACCTTTCTAACGGGCTCAATTATCGTCTATGCGCTCAGCCTATGCGTCTTGTCTTACCTAGAGGCCATGCCGGGCGATTATGGCTTCGTCATACATCTCCTCAAAAGTTTGGATATGGCGATATTTCAAATGTTCTGTGTTGAACTTGTAATCAAATTTTATGCCTTTCGACGCGGCTTCTTCCGCAACGGTTGGAATGTCTTTGATGCCGTCGTGATTGTCATCAGTGTCGTCGGTATGGCGGCGTCCATTACCGCATTCCGCGCACTTCGCGTTTTGCGGACATTGCGTCTTGTGAAGCGTGTACCGTCCATGAGGGTCGTTATTGAGAGTTTCATGCGTGCGATACCCGGAATTGGGTCGGTTTTAACAGTCATGCTTCTGATGATTTTTGTCTATGCATTGATTGGTCAAAGCCTATACGGTCATGTCTCCCCAGAGCTCTTTGGCACATTACATCAATCTGCATTCACGTTGTTCACGGTCTTGACCTTGGAGGGGTGGCCAGATGTCTCGCGCGCGGTGATGGCCGAAGTGCCCTTGGCTTGGGTCTATTTCGTAAGTTTTATTGCGATTAATAGTTTTACCGTTTTGAATTTAATGATCGCCGTGATTATCGACGCAATGCAAAAAGAATATGATGATCATGCGGAAGAAGAGCGGGAAGATATTCTGCATGAAGTCCAAGCGCTAAGGCGCGAAATCGCAGAGTTGATTGGCAGGGACTAATCCTCACTTTTGAGATTTAAAAATCTATCGATTTCAATTCGATAGAACAAAATTTAAAAACATTATCCGCACATCCAAAACTCATGTCATATTTAAATGGTTCTTTCAGACATAGGACAGGTGAGGCCTCGCTTGCCGTCTGGGGGACGATGGGTCTGAGCATCTGGCTGTGAGACGCTGGACTGTGCCGGGGCTTTTGCGGCGAGAGTTGACCACTGGGCGTTAAATCGG
>CAZKHC010000456.1:0-1121 GCA_964552135.1 uncultured Algimonas sp.
TAATAAATCAAATGATGCTCGATATACCAGAACATCCGCGTTATCTTGCTGTATCACCCATTACCCACGCGGCAGGATATTTCATTCCGATAATGTATACCAGAGCGGGGACCACGATAATCTTGCCTGGATTTGAGTCGAAAAATGTACTGGAATCAATCCAGGCTGAAAAAATTACACATATATTTATCCCTCCAGCGGCTCTCTATGCGTTACTCGACTATCCAAATCTGAAAGACTATGATTTTAGCAGTTTGCAGCGAATTTATGTCGGAGCTTCGCCGATTGCACCTCATAGATTTAAAGAGGCTGTCGAAGTTTTTGGGCCAGTTCTGGAAGAGTTATATGGACAATCCGAAGCCTGCTTCCCTCTTTTGATAAAGTCTCCGAAAGATTACATCGACATCGATGGAAACTATCTCGAAGATGTCGCCGCCTCAACCGGCCGAGCCAACCACACAGCTTGGATTGAGATCATGGATGATGATGGCAATATTCTCCCTAACGGAGAAAAAGGCGAAATTGTTGTTCGAAACAATGGAGTGATGAAGGGATATTATAAAAACCCTGAGGCTACTGCGGAGATATCTACCCTCGGTTGGCACCATACGACGGATATGGGTATTCGTGATGAGAATGGTTATATATCAATTGTTGATCGTAAGAAAGACATGATCATTTCAGGTGGGTTCAATGTGTTTCCTGGCGAAATAGAAAATGTTCTAATTACTCATCCGGCCGTTCGCAATTGCGCTGTTGTCGGTGTTCCTGATCCCAAATGGGGCGAAGCGGTAAAAGCTATCATCCAACTTAAAGATGATAAAACCGTTGAGGCGACAGAGTTAATAGCTTTTTGCAAAGAAAAACTCGGTAGCGTTAAGGCTCCAAAATCTGTTGATTTTTGGGATGAATTACCGCTGACCGCAGTCGGAAAAGTCAATAAACGTAAAATTCGCGACACATTTTGGGAAGGTCAAGCCCGGGCTATTGGCTAGTAACTTTAAGGAGAATGCTTTGACAGATGTTTTCATCGCAGGAGTCGGGATGACAAAATTTGCCCGTCATCCGGAACGCAGTTTGCAAGATTTAGCTGGTGAGGCGCTGGATATAGCCCTTAAAGA
>CAZKHC010000457.1:0-1119 GCA_964552135.1 uncultured Algimonas sp.
GCACCTTCAGTGGTACAGGAGTGAGCAGTGGTGGCAGTTTTGACCCATCGACAGCCGGAGTCGGCACGCATGCGATCATCTATACATTTACAGATACAAACGGATGCGAGAATAACGCTGCAGCGAATATAGTAGTCAATGCACTGCCTTCTATTAATATACAAGCGACTACTCCTGTTTGTGCGCAGGATACAATCCAATTATCAGAGGATGCAGGAGATGCAACAAACTGGTCATGGACAGGTCCTAATGGATTTAATAGCAATTTGCAATCTCCAATAATTCCTAATGCAGCTTCGGCAAATGCAGGAATATACACGGTCACGATTTCTAATGAAGAGGGTTGTACAGCGAGTGTAAGCACAGAGGTTGATGTAAATTCTTTGCCGAATATTAATATATCTAGTAGTCCGATTTGTGCCGGTGATACACTTTTCTTTTCAGAAAATGGAGGAGATGCAGTAAGTTGGTCATGGACTGGCCCCAATGGATTTTCAAGCTCTTTACAATCTCCTTTTATACCTGTTGGAGAAGTGCAAAACTCAGGGATATATTCGGTCGAAATTGAAGATTCAAATGGTTGTGCCCAGACATCAAATATTAGCGCAATTGTTTACCCTCTTCCCGAAGTCAGTACGATAGACGATACCACGATAATATGTATGTCTAACATAGATCTGTCAGGTCTTGTTACTCAACTTACTAATGAGAGTGTTACTAGTACTTTTCATAATTCCAGTGTCGATGCTGAATCAGGTATCAATGCCATTCCTGCTACAGTAGCACCATCTTTAACAACAAAATACTTTATTAGAAATACATCCTCGAACAATTGCATCGTCATTGATAGTCTTGAAATAAATGTAAACTGTTTCTTCGATTTAGCCTTAACGAAGATGATTAATGCTACAGCTACTCCTGCGCCATATGCGCCAGGCGATGTTGTCCAGTTCACGATTACAATTGTGAACCAAGGTACGCTTGATGCCTACGATATTGACGTTGCGGATTATGGACCAACAGGTTTAGGTCCAGTGACCTTAGTATCAGGTCAGACGGGCGTGACGCAAACTGCCGCTAACGACTTCACAGTCGACTTTGTTGGAGCGGGATTGAGTA
>CAZKHC010000458.1:0-1115 GCA_964552135.1 uncultured Algimonas sp.
GGTGGGGGATAATTCGAATGGATTGCCCGCGCGAAAATTGCTTTTCAGAGGTTTCTAGGACGCCCCCATATCGCCGGGAAGCGTGAATGACAGTGCCATATCCCGTTGCAATCCCAACATGTCGAATGACGCCATAAGCGTCGGTTTCTAACACAGTTCCCGCGGGATGGATGACGGCAAGTTTTTCATAATCATATCGACTCATGGATTTTATATAGGGGCGCGCCGCCAAAATACCAAACGCGCAACGCCGGCATGTGACGTAGGGAGTCAAATGACTTAGCCTAGACAAAAAAGACCCAGAGCGCTTTTCCAATCGGCCAGCGGCCTCTGGGTTTATAAAGTTTGTAACATCGGGGAAAGTCGATGATATAGTTCTGATTATGGAACGGGCGGTCGAAACGGAAGCAAAACCCATTTTTGAGCCCTCATCTACGCCCTAACTGTGAAAGGCGAGGCGTAAATGTGCTAAAATTGGACAGATTTGGTGCGGTGTCATGGATATGTCACGCCAAATACCAACTATAAGTCACATAAACAAAACAGTTTGAGGGGTTTTAGTATGAAGGCGGAATTAGAGATTAGGCCGTTTCAATCAACGGACGCTCAGCAAATAGAACAGCTTTTTAAAGCTTCCGTTGAGCAACTCGCGCGACGGTTTTATTCAGAGGCTCAGATTAAGGCTTGGGCCGCACGCGGTCCGAAAGCAGAAAGTGTAAAATTAAGAAACCAAGATGGCCGCCGAACTTTGGTTTGCTCAAACCTAGATCAAGAGGTGCTTGCCTATGCTGAATTGGAAACAGATGGTCACATAGACCAAGTCTATGCTAGGCCAGACGCCGCCGGAAAAGAAATTGTGTCTCGGCTTTACGATGAACTTGAATCCATTGCGCGCGATATGGGATTAAAAACTTTATATACAGAAGCGAGCGAAGGTGCGCGTCGATTTTTCTTGAAGAAAAATTTTATAGATCATGGGCGACAAGATTTTGAAATTGAGGGGGTTAAGATTCATAATTATAAAATGGATAAGTCACTTTAATCTTGTCCATGAATGAAAGTATCACCGACGCCGTTTTTCATCAAAGAGTTCCGCAAGCTTCTCCGTCATCGCG
>CAZKHC010000459.1:0-1113 GCA_964552135.1 uncultured Algimonas sp.
ATCCTTTACCAGGGCTCCTGGGTGCATTTGCCAGCGAATCGGGCGGTGTGCTCGTCGGGGCGGATTTAGAGGAAGGTGGGTAAGCGCGTTCATCAGCAATGACAGCTAGTGCTTCTTCCCCTCCTTCACTCTGATCCGTATGGGTGTCCAACGACAACACCAATCCCTTCCTCGTGGCTTTTGTGGGGGTCGGTGTCTGGCGCTGCCGAGTCATCATCCGATGTGACTCCCTCTGAGTATCCCCCAAGCTTTGGGCTTTAGTGCGGATCTCTTGAAAGGACATCCGTGGGGCTCTTGCTACATCCTCTCTAATCACATGCTGTGACGCAAACCCGAGACCTTCAATGTAGATCGCAATCAAGTCTCTTTCCGAGAAGGCGTCCCCACAGCGGAGGGCTGATTTACGAAGTCGGAGAGCGTATTGGTTCTCCGTTTCTCCTCCAACCCGCTGGGTCATTGTAGACACTTCGCGATAAGCCACTTGTAGAACTGATTCTCTAGCGTAGGTAATGAGTAGCCATTGCACTGCTTCTGGGTAGGAATGGATAGAATCGATCCCGGGTTCAGCATCCCTGAATCCCGTTCCTCTTCCCACATACGATAGCATCGTGTCTTTCGCTTCCCCCGTCATGAAATATTTCATGAGCGGTAGCGCGGCTCCCTCAGAAACACCCGTCTCATCACAAGCGAACTTGTAATTCTTGAGAAACGCCAGCACGGCGATAGAATCTTCTCCTGAGAACAACGGTACTCGCATCACATGTTTCAGCTTGCGAGCCGTCTTTGAAAGACTCTGTGCCACTTCGTCGTCATACCGTTCATCCTTCTTCCGAAGTCGGTATGTTTTATAGGACAAGGCTCGTGCGAAGTGTGCATTCAGGGGTCTAATCTCCTTCAGTCCAGGATAATCAATATCCCGGTCTTCGTCCTCTGCGAGGTTCCTTGATTCCTCTCGCTGAGAGTCTTTCATCAGGTCTAACCAACGACGTGACTGTTCGTGGCCCGCCGCTGTACGGGCACTTGGAATATCACCCGTTGCTTGGGCCGATGTATTCCTCGTGGCCATCCCTGATTCGAATTCCCTCGACTGCTGTCGCTGACTAGGAGAACCTC
>CAZKHC010000460.1:0-1111 GCA_964552135.1 uncultured Algimonas sp.
GAACGGCTGTTGGCGTTCTTTTAGCTACTCCCCTGAGTGAAGATTTGTTTCACCGCGCGGCTCCTCTGTGTAGTAACGCTGGTATATCCAGGATGCATTTCTTAAAGCAAGAACATTTAGGGCTGGCCTCTGCGGAAGAATTAGGCCAACGTTTCGCTAAGGATATGAACGTAAAATCTATCTCTGAATTACGAAATATTTCGGCCGATCAAATACAGCAACATGTTTTAAAATCTGGTATTAATCAATATGACCCACCTACCGGAGCAGCTGACGTCATTGATGGCTGGATGTTTCCTGAATCAATTCTTGAGCTTCATAAAACCGGCCAACGTCATGACGTTCCTGTTCTGCTGGGCGTAAATGAAGATGAAGTCTCTCTCTTTGAGTCTGCTGGCCTTGTTGACGAAATGCCTACGACATCCTTAGCTTATGAGGAAAGCATCATAGAACAGTATGGAGAATTGAGCGATCGTTTTTTGCAACAATACCCTTCTGAATCTCCTGTTGATTCCAAATTTGATGCCGCGCGGGACCGGGTTGTCAGTTATGGAACACAAACTCTAGCGCGGCTATCTCATAATGTAACCTCTTCCAGCTACCTTTACTACATGGCTCATTCTCCGTCTGATGCGGAACAAGCCGTCAAAGGGAGTGGTCAAAATAGAGGTGTGTCGCATTGCTCAGACGATAAATATTTTTTTGATTGGTATCCCCAAAAAGGAACGGATGAAGTCGATAAAAAAATGGCAAAAACAATGTCTGATTACATGGTCAATTTCATTAAGACCGGCAACCCCAATCAAGCAAGTCTTCCCAAATGGTTTTCTTATGATAGGTCCTCAAAATTCTATATGCGATTTGAAGAAGGGGAAGCCCGACCTTCACAAGATATGCTTCCGGGCATGTGGGAGCTGTATGAAGACATCAAAGATCGTGATGAAAAACTAGGGCAACCCCAACATTGGTTGGGTGGTTGGGCCTCCGACGAGGCCCTTGTCAACAGCCGAATTAAACCGGAATAATTTTGGAATGAAATGTTAACTGCGATTCTCACAGACGATCAGAAAGAGTTTTATGACTAAATTATCGGCTGACAAGGCGCCGCCAG
>CAZKHC010000461.1:0-1110 GCA_964552135.1 uncultured Algimonas sp.
ACATTTTAATTGTTCCTTACTTTACAATAATTTCCACTGTATGTGTATTATATGTATATTATATATATGTCAGCCAAAAAATAACAAATAAACAAATACAAAGGTCAGATAATTGTGACTTTTCTTATCAGTTTTAAATATAAATAGTCAATGAAATGATGTTAGAGATAATTCTGTAAACAATTAACAATAGATGCAGGCAACTGTTACTGTCCTTTAATACCAAAGTTTCGTTGAATTGAGGAAGCCAGCTAGCTACATTAGACTAGACACACATTTAGCATATATATTATGTAGGCTAGCTAACAAATTAATTACTGTATACATAACAGTGAAATAGTACTAAGAGTTTGTTAATTTGTTGTGATTTTAGAACTGAAAGTTTATATAGGTAATAAACGGCATTTATTTTTATTTTTATGGTTAAATCTTTGTTCTTGCACAATGATTTCAGTAAAAAAAAAATGCTATAAATTTTATCTATTTGCTTTCTCTGTGGTTATTATTAGTGAATTTGTATACAAATTGAATGGAAAGATGTTTTTTTTTATTTAGATATTACTTTTTCCGAGCTAAAATGACATTGTCCTTTTTTTTGTCAGCCTAACATACACAACTAATATTGTATATTTTCAGTGCGTATATATACCAAAATCATTATATCAGGGAAATAATGAGTAGGTTGAGATGACATGAGGCTATTCAGTGAAAAAAGAACAGATTTTTTAGCTAAAATTTACCAAATCTATTTACTTATAAAAACTTTATAATTATTACTAGATGTGTCTGGTACGCTTGACCAGAAGCTTGAAAAAAGTAATATAATCAAATTAATGACTCATCATGTCACCCCCCACATTTCAGCGCATATGATCTATAATATGTTATTATTGTACGTATCAGTGTATAGTATAGATGTCCCAATAAATTTTACTGATATTATGATGCTTGTTTGCAAATGTTTTGATAGTGCGAGAAAGGCCCTCATGGCTACCTCTGAGGAAAATCTGCTCATAATCATATCGATATGTGTAAATGATGAATAATAAAGAAATCTAACTATTGATAAATTTTGGTTCTACGAAGTGATGAGGCACATTGCATTCTCGT
>CAZKHC010000462.1:0-1110 GCA_964552135.1 uncultured Algimonas sp.
TTGTTGGGACATTTGACGATGGTCATGGGTTGATTGTTTTAAACAAAAACTGGAATCCTAAGGGTGCCGAGAATTTCATTGCCAAATATAACTTGCACGTCAGCATCTATCAGGAGATCGATGAAAAAGAAGTTCGTACCGACATCATCATCGACCCAGGTATGGGGAATGATGGTTCAGGTACAGCGGATTAATTTTCTTTCGCAATAAGCTCTTGAAGGAACTTTAGTTTTGTTGTGTCGGGTACTAAGTCAATTTGTTGAAGTAAAGAAACTAAGTTTTTGGCCTCATCAACTGTTCGGATGGAATTATACTCCTGATAACAATTTTCAAAAAGCTTAAATTTGAAATGAATGAAATCACGCTTGATCCGACGGTTCGTCGGGTCGGCTTTCATATAACTAGAAAATGCGTTTAGCAGTACAGAACCTTCTAACTCGGTACAATTTGTTTGGCTAATCGCGAGCTTTAGAAAATATTCTTCTGAACGTGCTAAATGTAACCTATATGGGTAAATGTTATTATTTTGGTTTGATGTGACAAGGGCATCAAGGATGTTGATTTGATTGGTCCGAAATTTGATAGCATTGCTATGATCATTCAAATAAAAAGCTGCTTCAGATGCTCCTGCCAGTGCGTTGGCTAATTCATATTTTGTTGCTACGTTGTGTGGTGCAATTTCTAGAGATTTTTTGAAATACTTTATTGAATTTTCGAAATGGTCTTTCGCTGCTGTAAAATCATCTAAATTTACATTGACATTTGCTAAATTGTTTTCACCCCAAGCTGCCTCCATAATCCAATCAATATTACTAGGTTCGCGCTGATATAGGTGTTGACCATATTGGTTGTATAACTTCCAATATTTTAGAGTGGTTTCAAATTCTTCGATATAGTGATGAATTGCACCCATCCAGTAAGCGCTTTGAGCATGGACGAACAATGCCTCGGTATTATCTGGATTTCGTCGTAATATTTCCTGTGTAGCCTCATAGGATGCTTGCACCTCGGTTTTTGCTCGATCTATCGTACCTTGATCCAAAGCCACTTGCCCGAGCAAATGCCGGGCGCGCGCTTGGCGGGCGAGGCGGTCATCATCCATATCGGAGA
>CAZKHC010000463.1:0-1107 GCA_964552135.1 uncultured Algimonas sp.
AGCAAGTCACCCCATGTTACAGTATCTATGGGTGCTCTAATGAGTGTATGAGGTTGAAATCCAGTTTGCTTTGACCTTTTAAACAATTTTCCAAATCTGTTTTTAAGCAAAGATGCCCATTTTTTCAATAAAAATTGTTATTTCACTAATTCACTTATATAATTTACAGAAATCATTTAAAATATACTTTTCTTTTTTACCATACAGATTAATATCCACACCAATTTCAATGATCTCAAAAGACGATTCCAAAACGAAAATATCAAAGATGTTTGTGGATTTGGTGTTGTTAGTTTTTATCATTACTGTAACTATTTTCTGTACTGCAAGTTTTAAAAATACATAAATTGTGCCTATAAAGCACATCAATTATTTTTATAGCTATCTATCCTTGACTTTAATACTACTAGTAATCAATCATTAAATTTTATTATTTCTTTGCTAAATTAGTCCAGAGGAATTATTAATTATAGGACAATTAATTCTTTTAAATGTTATTTGTGTATTGTTAGTAATTTTTGTGAACCACCCAGAACAAAATTAATAAAAAACTAAAATAAACTAATAGTAATCTACAATTAAGATACTATACCTTTTTTTATAAGAACCAATAAACTCACCCCAGGCCGGGTTCTTATATAATTGTTTAAAACAATATATTCATTGTCTTCAAAGCCAAAATCTTAAACTTATAAAATTTTTCTATAAAAAACATGTATCTTGTAAACAACATTTTATGAGAAAAACTATTTACTATTTTCTTTTTGATATCAATTTTTTATATATACTAACTACAATCAATTTGTCTATTTCAATTTTTAACAATTTTACATTACTAGTCGTAAGTAATGAGCTGGAATTAGAAAAAAATTCAAAAGTCCCAATTCACTATATTTTTATTATCTGTTTTGTTTATAAGCAACTTTATCCTAAGAAACAATGAATCCAATCCTTATAAAATAAATAAGTACCTTATTTATTTTATAAGGATTGCATTCATTGCAAACTACACGTTATAAGAAAATTTTGAGATTTTGACCTTTAGAAAAATACGAAAAATCTAAAATCTATAGTCTTAGCCAAAATTTAGATGTTCTTATAAAAAAA
>CAZKHC010000464.1:0-1104 GCA_964552135.1 uncultured Algimonas sp.
CGCTCTCTGTCCCTCGTGACGGCTTGGTCCGTCATTGAGAGCGTCCTATCGCTGGCAAAAGCAGAGTTTGTCGACAATCCGGATTCACGGCAGACTTTGCAGTGACGGATCACGCATGGCGACCGCAACTGAGACTGCAAGGCGCAATGCGCAACGTAATCGACTTCTGCTGAAGTGCGAGAACATCAACACATCTGATGCTATCAGTTCGACGTTCAAGCAAGCTGCTGTCAATGCACTGATGCAGAATGAAGTTGGTTTGGAAGCGTCTGCTGGCGAGATCGAAGAAGAAATGCGCAGCATGTTACCCAAGTTCGGAGAAATATTCGTCGAGAACTTCTGCGGGAAGCCGAGCTATCCTATCTTGATGCTCAAGAGGACTGCAGACTTCTACGGCTGCTTTAAACTCCCGCTGGAGATATTGGAAACACTCGACGACGCCATGAAGGCCAACTCGGAAGGTATGCTCTACGTTTGGCTTTCATACCTACTACACCCCGCGGGTGATATGGTTGACATTGCTCTGGACATGTACTGGGCGACCCAGTTCTTTCCATCTCATGAAGTTTCGGAGAGGAGTTCAAAGCCTGCAAGGCTTATGAACGTCCAAACGCCTCTACAAACACCGCTGCGAGTTTCTTCTCCTGCTGGAGCATCATCTTTGCCGGCGCAGCCGACTATCGTTCCTACGACGGATATAGAGCCTCCTATGAGGAATGCCCCTGTCACCCCGTACCGTGCTGGATCTTCCGGGAGCGGTGACTCGTCCGTGGGCACCATTCGGCCTGCACCATCCCACCTCGGAGGGATGATGCCGACCCTAATGCCTGCTGTCCATTCTACTCCTGCTGGAGAAGTTCGCGCTCGATCATCTTCCAGTGCACCCTACGCTCGACCGAACGCTTCGGATTCCCACAAGAAGGCCTCCGCGGTGACCTCGTACTTCAGAGACACTCGGTTCCTTGGGAAAAAGGATCAATCCATCCGCAGGACGTTACGAGACTACAGTGTCTGCGCAGGACAGTTCGAATTGAGCCCTGCGCAGAAGAAGTTGTTCTTCGTAAACGCCTTCGGCGGCTCTGCTCGAGATTTCTTTTTCGACAA
>CAZKHC010000465.1:0-1104 GCA_964552135.1 uncultured Algimonas sp.
CCATACATGGCGGCAGGTGTGGCATGCGTTATTCGCGCTGTTGAAATCACTCCAACAGAGCGGTTTGCTTTCTTTGCGACTTCCGTCAGTGTTGGGGGTGATTTCTTCAATAGGCAGCTATTAAGGACCATTTTTTTGACGTCTGTGTTGGGCCGGACGTTAACTGCGCCGATATTTGTCTTATATCCGGACAGAATAGCGGTCGCTGTTCCGGCGCTATCTGGGACTTGAGCATTTGTATTATAGGTTTTGATCAGGGCCAGATTATCAAAATTTTCGAATGCGAGCGCATGTTCTTCGCCCTTCAAACCTTTGGATTGCCCGTCAAAGATGCGGGCAGCCGTTATCGTCGAGACACCCATGCCGTCCCCAATGAAAATAATGATGTTTTTTGGAGGGGTATCTCCGCCATTTTCCGCTTGCTGGGCTACGGCAGAATCGGCGGATTTGAATTTTTTGCCTTTTTCTGATAAGCATCCTGATAGGAAAAGAGTCGTTGTCAGGCACAAAATCGCTGAAAAGCGTAGGATTCGCTCTGATTTAATGGTCATTTTGGGTGTCCCTGTGAATAAATGCGGCTTTGAAACCGCAGTTTTATGGGGGTTTCCGTAACATGCGTTCCTTTGAGTGCAAAGAAACGCATTTTTCTGCATGTTTTGCGAAAAAAGGTGTTGCGAGAAAAAATTCACCCCCCTATATAGCGCTCCTCGCTGAGAGACACCTAGTCGACCAGTGAGACGCGGGAGCCCCTCTCAATGAGCGGGGCTTTTACTTTGGAAAAAATAGAGATATTTTTTTCGCTATTTGACATCGTGAATATTGGGAAGAGAGACGTAGACGGCGTTCGGCTGTGAGCAGACTTGGTAACAAGCTGCACA
The DNA here is from genome assembly GCA_964552135.1 of uncultured Algimonas sp. Taxonomy (GTDB): domain Bacteria; phylum Pseudomonadota; class Alphaproteobacteria; order Caulobacterales; family Maricaulaceae; genus Litorimonas. Next base: position 879 of record CAZKHC010000465.1, read on the forward strand.
TCAAATGAACGACATATGTCTGAAGTTTCTTTTCGAAAGTTATGACATTGCTTGGCTTGTTTTCGGACAAGTTGAGGAACTCGTAATTTTCTTTGAACGCACAAACGCTGAGATGCTTTGCATCTCAACGTCAGTGACACCCTCATTTATTTGGGGGCGACATATGTCAGTTTCACTCTCAACCTGAGAGTTTGATTCTGGCTCAGAACGAACGCTGGCGGCGTGC
>CAZKHC010000466.1:0-1103 GCA_964552135.1 uncultured Algimonas sp.
AATGTTGCCAAATTTATCGATAAAATTCGTGATATCGACGGTGTGGAAGAATTTACAAATGGCGGACAGCAAGGCGCGAAGTTCTTGGGCCGCATCCAATCCGGCGATTTCATTGCCTGATCGACGTATTAATTGGAAGAATAAGGGGAAAGAGTGATGAGTGATTTAGACACATTCCGCATGGATGCGCGGGCTTGGCTCGACGCAAATTGCCCGAATGAAATGCGGGTGCCTATGAGCGGCGATAAAGACGCATGTTGGGGTGGTCGAAATTTCGAGTTTCAATCGGAGGCTCAGAAACTTTGGCTAGATCGTATGGCGGGACAAGGCTGGACAGTTCCGACATGGCCAAAGGAATACGGCGGAGCAGGTCTATCGCGCAAAGAAGAAATTGTCCTGTTACAGGAAATGAAGCGTATCAACGCGCGCAATCCACTTTCTTCTTTCGGGATTTGGATGCTTGGGCCAGCTTTATTGAAGTTTGGGACAGACGCGCAAAAGGCAGAGCATTTACCGCCGATTGCGCGCGGCGAAATTCGGTGGTGTCAGGGATATTCTGAACCAGGTGCGGGCTCTGACCTTGCGTCTCTCGCAACGAAAGCTGAAGACAAAGGCGACCATTATATCGTCAATGGCCAAAAGGTTTGGACCTCTTACGCTGATCAAGCGGATTGGATATTTTGCCTTGTCCGTACAGATAATACAGGCAAGAAACATCATGGTATTTCCTTTGTTCTATTTGATATGGAGACTGAAGGAGTCGAGGCGCGGCCAATTAAGTTGATTTCAGGTCGCTCGCCATTCTGCGAAACATTTTTTGAAGATGTGAAGGTCTTGAAAAAGAACCTTGTCGGCGAAGAGCATAAGGGCTGGTCTATCGCCAAATATCTATTGACCCATGAGCGGGAAATGATCGGCAATATGGAGGGCATTACGCGGCCATTGCACGAAATCGCAGCAGGGTCGTTGGGGCTTGAGAATGGGAAACTCGCGGATCCAATGCTCCGCGCGAAAGTTGCGGAAGCTGAAATTGATGAGTGGGCGTTTAACCTGACAATGAAACGCAAACTGGCCGAAGCCAAAGCCGGTGTTTCTCTTGGCGC
>CAZKHC010000467.1:0-1101 GCA_964552135.1 uncultured Algimonas sp.
TATAAATGAGTATGAAAAAACTTTATAAATCACCACATAACAAGAAGCAAAACGGTTGCGCCTCGGACGCGTTTTCAACGCGCCCGTTTGCTGGGCGTTAGTTTTACTTAAATGTTACCAACGAAATTAAGAATATCTATCGAAAATGCTTTTAGTGGTGTCACATTAGGTGACGGTATTGGTCTGTGGCAAGCGCAAGCAATAGATGATTATGAAGAGGAAAAGGAGCAGCTTAAAGCTCGGAGCCGAGATGAAAAAAATGATTGGACAAAATTTGATGGCAATGAACTAATTAGGTGCCATAGTAGCTTGTCATTTTTTGATGCCGATGGAATGAGATTCCATTTGCCTGCATTTATGCTTAATGATGAGTTTCGAGAAGGTATAGACAGCTTGCCGTACCTATTAACTAATTTAGACGAATATGTTTTAAATATGTTTTCATCTCTAACCGCAGCTCAAAGAGCTGTGGTTAGAGATTATTTACTTTGGTGTAAAGATCAAGAAGAATATGAGTTCGAAAAAGACGATATTGAAAAATGTTTAAGGCAACACTGGCTTGAAAACTAACAAGGCAAAACACTGTTACTCACTGCGTTCGTTCGGACGCGCAAACAGCGCGCGCCCGTGTTTGCGGCGTTATGTTTGCTGAGAATATGATCTACATATCATCCGTTAAAGCTACAGGTTGGAAAGAACCCAATTTCGTAGAAAAAATACTAAGGCTTCTAACAAGAAAGTGGAGCGCTAATCCAGATTATGATTCGGTTTTCCCTGAAGTATCGGAATGGTTGATCGAATTTGGTGAAGACCAAATGGCTGATAGAGAAATCGGCTTAAATGATAAAGGTATTCCTGTAGTAGCAGGGCCAAACGAACGAAATTATGGTTTTTGGCTAGATACAAATATGAAGCTTAAAGATTTCGAAAATAATCTTATCGAAAAAACATACTTTGAAGAAAAGTGGAATGAATTTCATGGTAAAGAAACATAACAAGTTCAAAAACGAATATGCCAGCAAGCTGGCACGGACGCCGCATAAGATGCGGCGCCCGTTTTAAAGGCGTTAGTGCTACTTTTAAATATGAGTTAGCAGTTTC
>CAZKHC010000468.1:0-1101 GCA_964552135.1 uncultured Algimonas sp.
AAATTTCTTTTTTGGATAAGTTGATTGCGCTGTTGATAGTAAAAGCTGAAATATTCACTCTGATTTTGATTATTGCCGTAATAATGCTGATTTCCTAACGTGCCCACATATCCCGCAATGACAGACAAATCGGCATTATCAAACCGTGTTTGGGTCAAGTTTTCTAATGTCGCCCAGCCCTGTAGGTTCATCTGGCTAGTCGCTTCATCAAAGCTCATCACATAGTCTGCCCCCCAATTAATGCCGCTTGTTAGATAGGACAAACCAAGTTCACGCGTGCCTGGACGGTTTGTATCAAGCTTTAGCGAAAGCGTTGGCTCTGCACGGAGATTTTCAGGGACTTTTGGAAAGATGACACGGGTTGGAACTTGATCAGCTCGTAAAACTTCAATTCTGCCGTCGACCTCGATCACCGTCCCATTATTCACTGAGAGCACTTTAGCGCGGTGCGTTTCTTCTGCCCCCGTTGCCGGATTGATCCTGACAAGTTCTACATATTCGCCGACGGCCTTTTCCATTAATTTGGTGGGCGTAAGAAGATCAAAGTCAAAGTTTTGTTCGAGAATTTCAATATCATCAGAGCGAATTGTAACGCTTTGGGGAAGAATAGCGGAGGATACCCCCGGCAACGCAATGGATTGCGTCCCGCTACGGTAATTTACTTGTCGGGTGTCATCGACCAATGTTCGTCCATCACCATATATTGTGAGTTCAAGTTTATTGTCAGAGGCATATGTTGAACCCGTTGAAAATATTAAACCTAATCCTGCGGTTAATAATACTGATCTTTTCGACATAACTTTTCCTAAAAATTACAAGAACATAACCTCATGCTTATAGGAAAAGCGGTCGTGCCGCTAGCTGATGGCGCACTTAAAGTTGTTAGATGATATGTTGGGAGCTGCCATGTACTAATTTTTTGATGATTTTGTAAACAAAATACATGAATGTGTTGATCCTGAGGAGCAAGCCTCTAGAGATAAAAATAAGGTGTTTTAAGCTATATTTAGCGGAACCTGAGAGCTGAAGAACTTTAGTTTTCGAGGGTAAAAACATGGTGCGGGCGGCCGGAATTGAACCGGCACTCCTATACAGGAACAA
>CAZKHC010000469.1:0-1100 GCA_964552135.1 uncultured Algimonas sp.
GAAGCTCAGCTTTGGGATGATGATCAAGATGCGCGTCTGTATAAAAAATCTTCATTTGTAAGCCTGTGAGTATATACTAGCTACACGCCACCGCTAAGACAATCTACGGCGCTGACAAAAGACGGCTAAAGAAAAAGGCCGAGCACGGTGCGTTAAGGCGACAAGGAAGAAAGTTCGGGATTTTAAGTGATATCTCGCCTGTATTCCAAAATCTGACACCGATTCATGGTTTAAGGTGTTTATCTTTATGTTAGTTTTTTTTGAGTATAAAATGAGAACTATGTTGAGACACTTACGTTTAAAAATTACCTTCATAATCATAGCCCTAACCGCTTGCTCACCAACGTCTTCAAAATTTCAAAAAGATGCCGATATTATACGACTGAAGCATTTAGAATATTACGGAAATTTATTGAGGGAATATCATACAAAAACAGGAACCTATCCATTTATTGGGGAAGTTAACGTTCCGGCATATGTATTCGTTGCATCACCAGAGCAGACAGATGATATTAAAGGAGGTCCTCCTTACGCCCATAAAACTGCTGATTTTAGATATCTTGTTGAAGAATTTGAAAACGTATTGGGTCGTCACATTAACGAATATTATGATCCTCAATATGAACCAGATTCAAAACCCAATTTTTATATCTACATGGTTGACGGGCAGACTTATAATTTTGCCATTCACACGCATGAAGCTTTCTCCTTTAGTAACCCAGTTGCTAAAGGTTACAACAAAATAGAAATCACAAATAATACCAATGGAAGATCACATTTGGTTGAAGCTGAAAAGCTTTTTGCGAGTGAAGAATTTAGAGTTGCTGTAGCAAAGGAACTATCCAAACCCGCATTTTTTTCGTCGCGCGAAAATAAATACATACATGCGACTAAAAACGATAAGTAAGTTAGTTCCAATGCCGCTTTTGTTCACAAAGACGGCTCGATATAGCTTGATGAACAATTTAATTCCCCTCGACAACCAAGCATGTTCCTATTATGTTCCGCAACATCATAATCAGGATAGCCCGTGCCCAACACACCCTCCATTCGCTCCCTCTATATCGATTTTGATGCTTTCTTTGCCAATGTCGAAAAAC
>CAZKHC010000470.1:0-1093 GCA_964552135.1 uncultured Algimonas sp.
TGTCCCCACTGATATTTATATCTCCATGCAAATGCCCCACTGAATTAAATAAAAACAAGAGCACGGTGTGCTGAAGGGCAGCGTCTCAGATAGCGATAGAGCAACTTATTATATTATATAATAAATGTGGCGAGTATTATTAATTGAACTTCAATGTTTTAGTAGTAATATTTTCGTATTTATATATTAAAGGAAATTTATACAATGTTTAAAATTATATTAAAATGTTTTTTTACACATCATGCATACCAAAGAAACTGAATTTTTCTAGATTAAAAGTCAAAGTGTTGTATGGCGAATCGTTTGAACCGAAAATTTTGTTCTTCGTTCGAGTTATCGCCATTGTTGATTTCTCATGTAGTTCAGGTGGGTTCAGAAGGCAGTGCCAAGGCGTTGTCGCCCTTCTCACCACGTTAATCAAATTTTGCTCGCGTTCATTGCATGGATTACTATAAATGAATTTAAAATGCAACAATAAGTTTATAATCATTTATGATACAAACAGGTGTGCAATATGTAATGGGTAGTACCAAATAACTTTTCTCCAAAGTAACAAGAGCGAGTGTTTCAATATGTTATTTCTGAATATTTCTCGATTATTTCTCAATTATATAATGGTCTTCTCGGGTTATCAAACAGAACGGACTGTGAATCGTTGATCGTTGATCGTCTTCTTGTCTTCAACTTGGCCTAAAAAAGTAAAAATAGGTTTGTCAATAAAACAATTTTTAAACCATTACACAAAATAAGATTCTTAAAACTAACTAAACTCCTTGCTCGCATTGCCCACATAATATAACTACAGTAACTAACTTAAATGAAAATACAAACTGAAAAGGAAGAATGTGGTTGCAGAGGAAACCTGCGTTGTTTGGGTAAAACCGCAAAATTTTAATCTCGCAAAAAATTGTCATGCTTGGGAATGCAAAGGTTTTTCCTGTGAAATATTTACCAATGTTTATTCTAGCCAAAGTTGATATAAAATACATGGTTATGAAACTACGGTGAGATCAAAAACATCAAAAAAAAAAGAAAATATTAAAATGCAATACGGCGTTCCCGAATTAATTTTTCAAATTTCTGAAAGCTTGTA
>CAZKHC010000471.1:0-1090 GCA_964552135.1 uncultured Algimonas sp.
ATGAAACTTGCCTCCTTAAAACATGGCCGTGATGGGTCTTTGGTTGTTGTCTCGCGTGACCTGACGCAGGCTACCAATGCGGCGGATATTGCGCCGACTTTGCAAGCCGCTCTGGATGAGTGGGAATTTCTCGCCCCCCAACTCGCTGCACGCTATGAGCTGCTGAATGCCGACAAGGTTGAAAGCTTTGCATTTAACGAGGCGGCTTGCGAGTCGCCTTTGCCGCGTGCCTTCACTTGGATGGACGGCTCGGCCTATCTTAATCACGTCGAGCTGGTGCGCAAAGCCCGCGGCGCGGAAGTGCCCGAAAGTTTTTATTCCGACCCGCTGATGTATCAGGGCGGGTCCGACACCTTCATCGGTCCGCGCGACGCCATCATTGCCGCTGACGAAGCTTACGGTATAGATATGGAAGCCGAGCTGACCGTTATCACGGATGATGTCCCTATGGGCGTCTCGGCAGAGGACGCGCTGTCCCATATTAAACTCATCATGCTGGTAAATGATGTGAGCTTACGGGGTCTTATTCCGAATGAATTGCGCAAGGGGTTTGGTTTTGTCCAAGGCAAAGCGTCTTCGGCCTTCTCGCCTGTCGCTGTGACGCCAGATGAGCTCGGCGGCTTGTGGAAAGACGGCACAATCGATCTGCCATTGCTGGTGGATTATAACGGCGCGGCGTTCGGCAAGGCGAATGTCAAAACCGATATGACCTTCCATATGGGCGAGTTGGTGGCACATGCCGCCAAGACACGCGACCTCTGCGCGGGCTCCATTATTGGCTCAGGCACAGTCTCGAATAAATTCGAAGGCGGTGAGGGCAAGAAAATCGAAGATGGCGGCGTCGGCTATAGCTGCATCGCGGAAATTCGTATGATTGAAAAAATCCAAACGGGAGAGTTTATCACGCCTTTCATGCGCTTTGGCGATACGGTCGGGATTGAGATGCATGACGCGGATGGAAAATCTATTTTTGGACGGATTGAGAATGTTGTCGAGAAATATGAAGGTCCTGAAACAGCTTAATGTCTGACCTCCTGAAACTTTACGGCTATTGGCGCTCCTCTGCGAGTTATCGCGTAAGAATTGCGTT
>CAZKHC010000472.1:0-1089 GCA_964552135.1 uncultured Algimonas sp.
TGATTGTAACATTGGGTATTTTACGCGCGGGGGGTGTTTGGATACCCATAAACCCCCGAAACTCAGAAGTAGAAAATATTCGCGCGTTATCAACGGTTGGATGTACAGCCGTCTTTCATCAAGAAAGATTTACTTTAGCCGTGGATCAAGCTGAAGAGAATAGTGATAGCCTATTCATCCGTACTAATATGGATCAATCAAATTTCATCAATAGTGATCCTGCCAAGCCGACATCATTAAATGTATCAACCGTACCGGAAGACCTAATTACATTACCGATGACAGGCGGAACAACTGGGGAACCCAAATGTGTCATGTTAAGCCATGCTAATTTTAACGCATTGGCATATGGATTAAAGGATTGGTATAAATATCATGATGATACCCCTGTTATATTATGCGTCGCGCCTATGACGCATGTCGGCGGACGCATTGCCCTAACATCAATGATATCTGGCGCTTGTATGACTGTGCATGAAAAATTTAATGCCGGGAAAATTCTTGAAACCATACAGGCTGAACGTGTCACGGATTTATTTCTACCTCCTACTGGTATTTATTCATTATTGGAAGAACCGACTCTCAAAACATTTGATTTAACAAGTTTGAAAAATTTTCTATATGGCTCCGCGCCAATTTCAGTAGAGAAATTAAAACAATGTTTGGAGATTTTTGGACCAGTAATGCGAGAAGCTTATGGCCAAACGGAAAGCCCTTTATTTATTGCAGGGAAGGCACCAAAAGATCACTTTATTAAAGGAAAAATTGCGCCGGATGACAGGTTGCGAAGCGTAGGACGGGCCACCCTTCTATCCGAAATCAGCATTCTGGATGATGAGGGCGAGGCAGTCCCACAAGGTGAATTAGGAGAAGTCGCAGCGAAGGGCCCAATGATATGTCAGGGTTACTATAAAAACCAAACTGAAACAGATAAAATTAGGTCCAAAGGTTGGCATTTAACAGGTGATATCGGATATCTTGATGCAGATGGTTTCCTTTATTTAATGGACAGAAAAAAAGACATGATCATTACGGGCGGGTTTAATGTCTATTCATCGGAAGTAGAAAATATTATCAACAAAATAGCCG
>CAZKHC010000473.1:0-1087 GCA_964552135.1 uncultured Algimonas sp.
CCCGCGTTTCTGGCACACATAAGCTAGAGAATTTCGCAGACGCGATGACAGCGCTAACGGAGAGACGTGTTATGGGGAAGGTTGTTTTGACGATGGGGTAAAGACATCTCTACTGATTAATAGATAGCAAGCCATAAATGGCAAAAGAAAAAGAAAGTGTAAGATTTAATAATGATAAAACCCCGTCATGTTATTTGTGCTTTAGGCAATTGGAAGAATTTTGACTCTATTCAAACCGCACTAGAAACGCATTCTTTCGGCTTTTCTCTCAGTAAAGAATATTCAATTTTAGAAGCCAATCCGCGAATGAGTCCGTCTTTCAAAGTCAATCAAGATAGATTACCCGACACATTAGATGAAAGTGATTGGAACGCCGTTGATAGTCATAGTGCTGTCGCGTATATTTTATCCCTCCTATAGAAACAAAAACCGCCGAAAACATGTCTATCAAAGCCCTAAAGATTATCGCAAATTTGTTTGAGCATGGGGCTACTGCCGTTCAAAGCGAATCTGCTGGTCTTTCTCACGGAAAACAAAGATGGCTCGATTTGGCAAAAAGGATGGTAGAAGCTGAAAAAGACAAAAATGAATTCGAAATTGGCGCAACGCTATATCACAGTTGGGTTCAACGCGGATTAGTTGATAATAATGGCCTAATGTATACAATTGGCATGCACCTTTTGGGGCATTTCGACATTGAGTACCTTATAAAGGACGACACACATAAGCGCTCTATTCAATGGACTGATATGTTGGGTCTATACATGTCAGCTGACCGTCCAACGAGATATATTCTCGAAGGTGACGGGTTCAGGTTAAATTCAAATAGTCCTGAACGCAAAATTATTACAGTTGAAGACTGCACTCGAAAACCTAATGACAGTTTTCAATACAACCCGTACGGATATCTAAGGCTAAATCCTGAAAGTTAACCTTAAGCCAGAAGATGATCCAATTAAACCAGATTACCCATTAACCACTTCATCCCAATCAACCATAGCCTCACACTCCCAAACCCACTATCCACCCCTCATGAAATCCGCGAAAGACATTGCCAAAATGCAGGCCGCCCTCCTCGCGCATTACG
>CAZKHC010000474.1:0-1087 GCA_964552135.1 uncultured Algimonas sp.
CTTTTGCTGGCAAAAGCAGACATCAGAGTTTGTACTGACTTACCTTATTGAAACGCCTAGGCGCGGCCAAAAGGCCTTATTCATTCGGGACGGGGAAGCCGCGTTTGCGCAAGATATATTTGACGTCTGGGTCGCTGCCGCGGAACGCCTTATAGGCTTCTTTGCGGTCGGTTTCATTTCCAGTGGAAAGGATGATTGACCGGAATCGCTCCGCGGTCGTCTCGTCCCATTCGCTGCCGGCTTCTTCAAATGCGGCCCATGTATCCGCATCCATCGTCTCGGACCAGAGGTAGCTATAATAGCCCGCCGAATAAGCGTCCGATGAGAAGAGGTGATTAAATTGCGGCAAGCGGTGACGCATCACGATCTCTTTTGGCATGCCGATTTCAGTCAGCGTCTCGCGTTCAAATGCATCTGCGTCAGTCACTGGAGCTGCCCGGTTGTGCAGTTTCATATCGACGATGGCACTGGATAGATATTCAACCGTCGAAAAACCCTCGTTAAAGGTCTTTGATTTATTGATTTTGTCGACCAGAGCTTGCGGCATGGGCTCACCCGTTTCCGCATGTTTCGCATAATTGTCGAGGACATAGCGTGTGAGCAGCCAGTTCTCATTCACTTGGCTGGGATATTCAACGAAGTCGCGCGGCGTGCCGCCGAGGCCCGGATATTTAATATCATAATTTAACGCATGTAGCGCGTGACCAAATTCATGAAAGAGCGTTGTGGCGTCATCCAAACTAATGAGCGTTGGTTCGCCGTCGCCGCCTTTGACAAAATTATTATTGTTTGAGCTTAGCACATAGCGGTTATTCCCGCTCAAACTAGACTGGCTGCGATAGGTGGTTGCCCATGCACCTGAGCGTTTGCCATCTCGGGCATAGTTGTCGAGGTAGAATAGTCCGATGAGCTTCTCGCCGCGTTTCACTTCAAAGGTACGGACTTCGGGATCAAACACGGGTACACTCCCGGTGTTCTCAATAAAGGTCATGCCGTAAAGCTTACCCGCGGCATCAAACATGGCGTCGACCATATTATCGAGTTTGAAATAGGGTTTGATTTCGGCGGCATCGAGATCATATTTCGC
>CAZKHC010000475.1:0-1082 GCA_964552135.1 uncultured Algimonas sp.
TTGTCAGCGCAGCTTAATCAGGCGCAGGCCGCATCGCTGATTGTTTCCGTGCATTCCTTTACGCCCAAGCCGGATTTGGGCGAAAAGCGAACGCTCGATATTGGGCTCTTGGTAAAACATGACGAAACCACAGCGCAGGCTTTTAAAGACGCGATTTATCGCGCCGCGCCGAAATTATCCGTTGGGATAAATGAGCCTTATTCGGCTTATGATCTCAACCATACGATTGATTTTCATGTGGCGCCACGTGCCCTGCCGCATCTTGCAATTGAAATCCGTCAAGACCACATTCGTCATAAGCAAGGCGTAACGCGATATGTGAAATTATTGGGCGACGCGCTGAAACAAATAATGGGCTAGAAAGTAGTAGAGTGAGGTCATTATGAGTGAAATGGATTTAAGCTTGTGCTCCGCCCGCGAACATTATGTGAATGGCGAAAACATGTTTACCGAAATTCCGGCGGGGCTTGAACAAGTGCAACTGGGGCTCGGATGTTTTTGGGGCGCTGAACGAATTTTCTGGAAGCTGGACGGGGTGCATGTCACGAGTGTTGGATATTCAGGAGGCCATGCGCCTAAGCCGGATTATAAGCTCGTCTGTACGGGTAAAACGGGCCATGCCGAAATGTGCCATATTGTCTTTGATCCATCGGTCGTCAGTTTCGACGCAATCCTAAAAGTCTTCTTTGAACATCACGACCCAACGCAAGGTGACCGCCAAGGCAATGATGTGGGGCCGCAATATCGGTCCGCGATCTACACCTATGATGACACGCAAATGGCGGCGTCAAAATCCGCGATTAAGCGCTATACCGAAGCCTATGGGCGTTTGATCACAACAGAGCTTCGCCCTGCGCCGAACGTCTATCATGCGGCGGAGGATTACCATCAGCAATATCTGGCAAAGAACCCGCAAGGTTATTGCATGCATGGCCCGACCGGGATTTTTTGCGCTCTGCCGGAGCCGGCTGTCCCGGCAGCGAGTTAATAGGGCGAGCCGTCTTTGCGTCGAAAGATTCGGTCCGGCGTGCCATTCGCGGGTAGGTCGAGATCGACGTCTGGATAGACACAGCTATCCGTCT
>CAZKHC010000476.1:0-1080 GCA_964552135.1 uncultured Algimonas sp.
TCCAAAATGCATGTCGAGGAGTTGGACACCCACCTCTTTCGCGGCGAAGCCTTGCAAATGGGCCTCCCGCGAATTTTCGGCGGGCAAGTTTTGGGACAAGCTCTAAACGCTGCAGTCCGAACCGTAGAGCCTGAGCGGAGGCCCCACTCCCTGCATGGATATTTTTTGCGGCCCGGTGATTTATCTCGGCCTATTGTTTACGAAGTTGATCCCATCCGAAATGGCAGAAGTTTTTCGACCCGACGTGTCGTTGGGAAACAGCGCGGAAAAGCCATTTTTAACGCATCCATTAGCTTTCAAATCGTCGAGGACGGCTTGAGTCATCAATTCGATTTTCCGGAGAATGTTCAGCATTATAGTGAACTGCCCAATGATTTGGAGCACTCAGACAAAGTTGGCGCTATGATGGGATTGTCTGGTGAAGCATTTCGGAGTTTTTACCTAATCTTTGGAACCGATGTTTTGGAAACACGCACGCCCGGTCTTGAAACGACAATTCTGAGCGGCAAATATGAACCTCGCTTTGGGTTCTGGTTTAAATTTAACGATGCTATTGGCGAAAATCCAATTACGCACCGGACTTTGCTGGCCTTTATTTCTGACAAAGCCTTGATGAGCACGGCCCTCCGTCCACATCTTGTAAATTTCCAAACACATAAGATTATAGGCGCCAGCCTCGATCATGCCATGTGGTTCCACGAAGAAATTCGCGTCGACCAATGGATTTATTATCATCTTGATAGTCCACGTTCTGCGAGATCCCGCGGATTTAACCGAGGAAGTTTCTATACTGAGGACGGCCGCCTCATTTGCTCAACCGCCCAAGAAGGCTTGATACGTGTTATAGGTGAGCGCGACACATAGAGGTAAGAGGGATGAAATCATGGATTTAAACCACATCATTATGTCAGCATTTTTCGCGGCTTTTATGACGGCCTGCACACAGGCAGAATCCGAAACGACAAAACCAATTGCCCCTAAACAAAGTGAAACAGAATCGGTTATTGAACTTGATACCCCTATCTCGGCGGGGCTCCTATCTGGATTATATCGCAATGCAGGACCAAAAAGCCCCGTCAT
>CAZKHC010000477.1:0-1079 GCA_964552135.1 uncultured Algimonas sp.
GAGTTCCTTCTCGCCGCAACCGCCCAAAACCTTCGTAAAATGGCCAAGCTTTACATGAATGGCCGCAAAATGAGCACCGCGTAGATAGCGGAGACGCTTATCCGAATTTACGTCGCAGATAGAACCGACTTACGTGCCGAGTTTTTCAACACTATCGGGGAATAGCGGACCTTAGGAAATCACAATAAATCCAACCTTACGCAAATTTATATTTCTTTCCACGCCGCCGTAAGGTTTGAAAAACTAAGAAGGAAATGGATGTAAAAAGAGGGTAATATCTATGTTTTTAAGAAGTCTGTCGCTATGTGCCATAAGTGCTGTTTTATGGCCAATGAGCGTAATGGCACAAATCGCGGAGGTTCGCGTTGGCATTGCTGAATTTGATGAGCGCACTATTGACTTTGAAGGTGAAGCCCCCTTCGGGAGAGCAAACGAAAATAGCGTCGCAATAAGTGGAGAAATTCTCTTCGAAGAACCCGAGTTTTTAAAATGGGCGCTCTCCCCGCAGCCTTATGTTGGTGGATCCTTGAACCTTGAAGGGAATACTTCATTTGCGGGGGGAGGCTTATTATGGCGGCAGACCGTCGGTAAAAAATTCTATGGTGATTTCGCCTTGGGTCTAGTTGGGCATACTGGGACAACAAACATAGAGCCATCGGATGATTTTATTGATGTATTGAATCAAGCGGGAGAATTTGAAAACATTGAAGAAATACCGAGTGATCTCCTAACGGCTTTAGACAACGGGTTTGACAATTTCTTTGCGCGCCAAGACGAGGAAATTGAATTTGGATCTCGGATATTATTCCGGCTGCAAGGGGCCATTGGATATAATATCAATGATGATTGGGCTGGAGAAGTTTATATCGAGCATCTGTCTAATGGTGATGTCTTTTCCAACGAAGCCAATGAAGGCGTCAATATTCTCGGTCTTAGAGCCGCGCGCAAGTTTTAAAGCAGACATAAGACGAGCGTCTTAAAACCGCAGCCCCAACTAAGACACTGGCTAATGTCTGGTTTGGGAATCATCGTAGCATTAGCGTGTAAAAGTGAGATGTCCCCTTTTGCTTGCGGACATA
>CAZKHC010000478.1:0-1079 GCA_964552135.1 uncultured Algimonas sp.
CGGATCGCGAAGCGAAGCTTCTCTTCCATCGCGATGGGCACGATCAGCTCGACATTCACAACAACATTATCACCCGGCATAACCATCTCTGTGCCCTCTTTGAGCGTCACAACACCGGTCACATCCGTTGTCCGGAAGTAGAACTGCGGACGGTAGTTATTGAAGAACGGCGTATGACGACCGCCTTCGTCTTTCGTCAGGATGTAAGCCTCCGCTTCAAACTTCGTATGCGGCGTCACAGACCCCGGCCGGCAAAGCACTTGACCGCGCTCAACACCTTCGCGGTCGATACCGCGCAGCAATGCGCCGACATTATCGCCCGCTTCGCCGCGATCAAGCAACTTACGGAACATCTCAACACCCGTACAGGTCGTCTTGGACGTATCCTTGATACCCACGATTTCAATCTCGTCGCCAACATTGAGAACACCGCGCTCAATCCGGCCCGTTACAACAGTACCGCGGCCTGAGATGGAGAACACATCCTCAATCGGCATCAAGAACGCCCCGTCAACAGCGCGCTCTGGCTGCGGGATATACTCATCAACAGCTGCCATGAGCTTCTTGATAGACTCTTCGCCGATTTCAGGGGTCTTACCCTCCATCGCCGCCAAAGCCGACCCTGCGATCACTGGAATATCATCACCCGGATAATCATATGACGTGAGAAGATCACGGATTTCCATTTCGACAAGCTCTAAAAGCTCTTCGTCATCAACCTGATCAACCTTGTTCATGTAAACAACCATAGCCGGGATACCAACCTGGCGGCCAAGCAAGATATGTTCGCGTGTCTGAGGCATGGGGCCGTCAGCTGCGTTCACAACCAAAATCGCGCCGTCCATTTGGGCTGCGCCAGTAATCATGTTCTTCACATAATCAGCATGACCCGGGCAGTCGACATGGGCGTAGTGACGACCTTCCGTCTCATACTCAACGTGAGCCGTTGAAATTGTAATCCCGCGAGCCTTCTCTTCCGGCGCGCCGTCAATCTGGTCATAGGCCTGAAAATCACCAAAATATTTTGTGATCGCCGCCGTCAACGTCGTCTTACCATGGTCAACATGACCAATCGTGCC
>CAZKHC010000479.1:0-1074 GCA_964552135.1 uncultured Algimonas sp.
CGTTAGCGATAATGATGAGTGCCATTTGCATATCCTATCAATAAATGATATTTTTGGCAGGTGAAAGTAAATTTATACGACAATTCCAGGAAGAAGAAGATAGTTGGTGTTATATCCTTAGCATTAAAAAAGGAATTACCTAAAACTAAGTGGAAGTTTGACTGGAGATCTCTATATGAAAAGAATTCTCAAATATTCAAACTCATATATGAGAAGGAAATTCAAGGGTTGCTTAAAATGACTAAAGTTGATGAAGGTTACCATGAAATGACGAACCTTGAGCTTTCACCAGAAAATTATGGGTCAAATGGAGTAATAAGCAATGTAGCAGGTTGTCTGATTGCCTATGGATGTCTTTTAACCTTTCAGCTTAACGAAGGCAACTATAGAGGTCATTTAGCTTTCACAAGCAAAGGCGAACTAATTCCACATTATGAAAAATACTACTATGCTGAATTAGTCTATAGAGAGAAAATGATAATCTTTCCTCAAAATGGAAAAAAACTAATAAAGAAATATTTGAACCTTGAAATTTAAATTATGACAAACAATATAGAACTTATAGGAATCCAATCAAATAAAGTTGATAAATCCGAGACTGAAATAATTAAAAGGATTATAGATGCTCGTTCTCAGTCTCAAAGTGAAGAAGAGGTAATAGAGAATCAAATGATTGGGATAAAATTCAGTATTAACAAATACCTAAACGAAACACTAAATTCTGAAGTAGTTGAGGCGGGTGAGTTCCTAAATGATATCCTGAAAATATATAATATCAAAAAAAATCGATTTGCCAAATACATTGGATTGTCCGAACCAAATCTTCATGCTCTACTAAAAGGGAGAAGAAAGATAAATAATGAAATTGCAAAGAAAATAGAACTGATATTTAAGATTGATGCACAAGCATGGCTGTATATGGAGACTAAAAATGATATAAAGAAATTCAACTCCAGAAGTAAATTAAAAGACAAAGAGTACTCGTTAAAGGAACTTGTCGGTTGAAACACTATCGCTAACACATTGTGATCATGGCATACCCTACGGGATACGCCAGATACAATCACTACGTTA
>CAZKHC010000480.1:0-1071 GCA_964552135.1 uncultured Algimonas sp.
AGTTTACACTTCTTTATATAAAAGATATTACATACACTTGACTACCTTTCCATTTGTATTTCTAAAATGAACCGGAATTTTTTTATTTTCTTTTTTAATTGACTAATAAGCTTGAAAAACGACAAATTGAAAAATTTATGAAATGGTTAAAATTATTCGTCGGCTATAATTTTCGTCACCTCGAGAAAAATTCGTCACTTTTAGCCGACAAAGTTTTTACCTATAAGGTATGCTGGTGTTTCAAACCTTTTTCTGAATATAACGTCAGTTTTATGTTAATATTTAGATGTTTATTTGATATAAAATAGTTATGTAAACACGATGTCACCAATATTTATATCATCTAAACATTATTTGGGTGATGAAAAGATGACGTTTTTTTTATATTTTAAAATAATATTAAAATAACGTCTTTATTAAAACATCAAAGTGATGTTCTAAAACAACATCATTTAAACATATAATAAAACACGTGAAAATAACGTTTCAAAATATTTCATCAAAATGACATCAATTTGTGACAAGGAAATGACATCTGTTTTTATAATGTTTATTTTATGTTGATTTAACGTCAGCCTCATGATATCCCATCAATGGATATCTTATTGACATAATGGTTACATCACATTCTGATGTGATGTAACCTTGATCAAAATATGACATCAAAAAAACGTCATGTGTTAGCTGGGTTATTACGGGAACGGCGAAGCAAGTGAACGTATTAAAATACCCTGGTACGACTCCTCCATTCCGAACCGCGAATCATACAATATAGATAGGAGCAGAGATTATACTTCTTCTATCGCGCAGCGGCTTTAAGATGTACATAACAGCACATCAAATTATATTGCTGTGCAAAAGTAAACAAACATATATTTATCTCACACACCCCTCTTATAATCCTACAGAAAGAAATTTTTGTAAGGAAACTTTTTGTTTACAAACTTTTATAGATTTTTTTATAGAAGGCTCTTCTACGTAGAGAGTTTCTTTTTATATAAAATTGTTTCACCATAGAAGTTAGAGAGTTTGTTTACAGAAGATTCTTTGACATTCACTACTTTTTTTATG
>CAZKHC010000481.1:0-1067 GCA_964552135.1 uncultured Algimonas sp.
CTTTCCTGTTCTTCATCGGCTTTCCTGTTCTTCATCTGCTTTCTCGTTCTTCATCTGCTTTCTCGTTCTTCATCAGTTTTCCTGTTCTTCATGAATCATGGGCTTTCCCCATTCTTCATCTGCTTTCTCGTTCTCGGTTTTCCCATTTCTCAGTACGGGCCACTACATAAAACGGGTGATTGTCACCCAATCTTTTTTCGTCCAATCGGGTGATGACCCGATAACCCGATCACCCGTTCGGGTTACCATAAAAACATAATTCTCTTGGGGCTCCTTAATTTCTCAAAGGTGCTGTCTTAAATCTTTTTTATATTACGTCATTTTCAATTCCAAATAAATTCACCGGACAAAATAAAAAACCATCGGACTGATATCAGTAATATAGGATTTTGTAAAACAACAGGCAACACCAGTAACCCTGCCTCTATCGCAGGAAGCTATCTAACTCTTTCTTTTCAGCTAAAAACTGCCAATTTAACCTTTCTTAACAAAGGAAAATCACCCGATTGGGTGATTGTAACCCGAACGGGTGATTGTCACCCGTTTTATATAGTGGCCCCTACTGTTTCTTCATCAGCCGTACCTTTAACACGTCCTTTAACTGGCTTTCCCATTGGCCATTCTTCATTGGCTTTCCCGTTCATCAGCTTGCATCACCCTACCATATTTCTGTATGCTGAAAAAACCTCCCAAGACATATTAAGATTAGATAAGTTTATATTATTTTAGCACACAAAAGTAAGAGCAAAAATATTCCTACATTTTATATATTTGTATATACATAATATAGATGATTTCTGTTTAACTGTTGACTGTCATGACATGGGTATTTGTAGACAAATTTAACACATTTATTCTTGCTAGAAAAGAGTCATACAAATATAATTCAAATTCATTCACTTCAACTAAGAAGTACCAAGAGTCTGACAGAGAGTACCAAGCCAAATATCACAGCAGTTTGAATTCAACTTCATGTTAGCCCGGATTCTTGGAATTTTCAGCCTCGTCGTTGGAAACAAAGACCTAAAAACTACGGAGATAAACTTATGATTGAAAATATTAAGATA
>CAZKHC010000482.1:0-1064 GCA_964552135.1 uncultured Algimonas sp.
ATTAGCTAGTTCTTTCTTTCTATTATATAAAATTAAATACAAAAACATCAGATACCTTATCGGCCAAAACTTAGTCGGCCCTAAGTGACTAAATTTTGGCTTGGTGACTAAAATTAGGGCCGACTAAAAATTTGGGCCGACTAAAATTTGGGCCGACTAAAAATTTGGGCCGACTAAAAATTTGGGCCAAATTAAAAGTTTATAATTAAGCTTTCCTTAATCCACTTTTCATATCGGTATTACTTTAACAAAGAATTTACGAATATATAATCATTGAATAGAGCCTAATTAAGTTTATAAAGGTTTTTATAATTTCATGGTTTATATTTCCGCCAAAAAATGACCTGTTCGTAATATCTTGAAAATAAGAAACTAAAAAAGATATTTCGGGGCTTTTCTCGTGGAAACAGATTTTTAAATTCACCAAAATCAATTCAGCTTCACTTTTTCGTGTTATTCTAAAATTTATTCAGTCAAATCGAGATGTGCGAAATCGTTATTGAGAAATAATTATGCTTCCAATAGGTTGTACAAACGTTTGATATGTTGTTATTATTGATTATATACTTGTTTTTGAAATATATCCATGATAAGTATTAAAAATCTGTGAATTATCATTAAAAAGTGTCTATTTTCCATCTGCTTGCAAATTTAGAAATGGCCCAAATTTTTAGTCGGTCTTAATTATTAGTCGGCCCTTAGTGACTAAATTTTGACGAGGTGACTAAAATTAGGGCCGACTAATAATTAAGGCCGACTAAAATTAAGGCCGACTAAGTTTTGGCCGATAAGGTAGACTGTCGAAAATCGAAAGTAGTACTAGCGCGCCCATCGCCTTCCGGCTCCTCGCTCCTATATAACTTTCGATATTCGATGACTTGTGGTTTCGTTATTAGACATAGTCTCTGAGGGTCCGTTTTCGGACCCCCACGCGCCCAAAGGGTTAAGATAAACAAGCCGTCACATGGCCCTCCACTTTCTTTTATTTCGATAGTTTTCAAAAAATGGAATACTTACTTCCTTACGGGAAATTTTATCCACGTAAGGTCTAGTTTTGTATTATT
>CAZKHC010000483.1:0-1063 GCA_964552135.1 uncultured Algimonas sp.
CAAAATCATAAAAACCAAAAAGAATATGATAAGAAATTTGGGATTACCTTATTTGTTCTAATTTTCCAAAAAGCATTAGAATGCATTCTATAATTTGATTTTCAGAAATCTCTAGTATGTAAGAATCTAGTAAGTATTAATCAAAATAGACCCCATAATTTTAGTGTAAACCACAATTTACGACCTGTTATGATGAACTGAAGACAATGCTTAAAAATGTCACAAAAGTGGACATTCTTGAACACAAATATAATACGTTTGAATCACTACTTTAAACAAAAAATAATAATTTAACGATAAGAAAGAATGTCTACATTTCAAGTTACATCTTAATTGAAATACATTGTCCTCTGGTATTTACAACTATTTGAGTTGTTTCGTCTGATAACATTTCCAGCATAATGTCTGTAACTGATTTTGGTATTTCCATCAGCAAAATTTTAAAGTATTCAAATATTTGTTGAAGGCTGAATGTAACTGTTTGTGGACCAAAAGATGCTTTAACAGTATAACTTACTTGAAGTTTCTTTAACAAAACGGTTGATTTACACCCCAGACAAGTAAAGAGGGGTGTAGAGCTAACCTGTCCAAAATGTTTGTAAAAGCATTTAGGGCAGGTCAGTGCTATATTGATGCTGTCTACAGCATCTGGTGGAAACGACAAGACTTTGTTTTGGAGATCAATTAAACTTCGTGTTGATGGTTGAATAGTTTTCGTTGATGGTATTATTTTTGTGCGCGAAGTTGAAGACAAATTAAATGTACCGGTCGGGAATTTGTTGATCTTTAATTGAATAAATTCATATACCCCACTCTTTGGTACCTCATCAATAACTTTTCCCCATAAAGTTAATTTTAAAAGATTGGTGTGATCATTTAACTAGATATCTTTCTTCTTAACCGGTTCAGAGTTATAACGTGTCTTGACTTGCATCACTGGATTTTCATTGATGGTCGCATATGCAACAACATTTACGAAATCGTTCCGCTTTAATTTTGTTGCTATTTCCCCCAAAGTTTTGAATACCTCCAACTCATTCGACAATTTATTGTAGTCAAACAA
>CAZKHC010000484.1:0-1059 GCA_964552135.1 uncultured Algimonas sp.
TCGCACACTGTGTGTGCTTGGACGCGCTAAACGCGCGCCCGTTTTAAAGGCGTTATGTTTATTAAGTTATGTATCCTTATCATTTAGGTATTTCAAATAATGGCTTTCTATATGAATTAGGTGATGGACGATTCCAACTAATGAATGGGGCAGAGCCCGAGCAAATAATGACAGGCCACGGTTATGTTCTTGTAGAAAACAAACTTGCTACAACCTTAGAGAATCTAGATATTGAACGAATTAATTTTTACCCTGCAATTCTTTTTGATAGAAGCAAAATGAAGGAATTATCTACTCATTCCAAAATGGTGGTAAACCACCATTTCGACTCAGACCAAATAAAGGATATTGATATTGAGGGAAAGCAATTTTTGCTAATGAGTAACCAATATCTATTTGTCTCACCAGAGCTCAAAAAAATATTGCAAGAAGTTGTGCCACAATTTACATACTCTAAAGGTTTAAGTCGTTTTGCATAAAAACATAACAAGTCCAAAAACTAACATTCGCTGCGCTCATTCGGACGCCGCGAGAACGCGGCGCCCGTTTTAAAGGCGTTATATGAACTAGGGCAAATTGATGGCAGACGTTAAAACATGGATTGATGTAGTAGATACAGCTGTAAAAATCGGATTAGGTGCTCTTATCGGTGGTGGCATTAGCTATATGCTCGTTAGGCTTAAAAATATAGGAAAAACGGTTTCCTGTAAGCTCCATGAGCTTGGTGTTACTAAAGAAGCAGAATTAAAAAAGCTTGGGGCCGCTAAAGCCTATAAATGGCTATCCGAACAAACTCCGAATAAGCATCTTCCTGTTTGCTATTATCTATATTCATTAGAAGGTGCAATTCAAAATAAACATTGGAATGAATTAAGCGAAAAAGAAAAACAAAAATTGAGGCATGATGCTGGTTTATCTAACTAGAAAAATAAAACATAACAAGTTTTCAAAGTTCACTCCGCAGCAAGCTGCTGCGCGGGACGCGTCTACGACGCGCCCCTTGCAAAGGCGTTATAGCTACTGATGCCTAATGTTGGAGATACTATTAAGGTTCTTGTC
>CAZKHC010000485.1:0-1056 GCA_964552135.1 uncultured Algimonas sp.
CTACTCAACAATCTTTGCGACAACACCGGCGCCGACTGTGCGTCCGCCTTCACGGATAGCGAAGCGAAGCTTCTCTTCCATCGCGATAGGCACGATAAGCTCGACGTTAATCTCAACATTATCACCCGGCATGACCATCTCTGTGCCTTCTTTCAAAGTCACAACACCTGTCACATCCGTCGTCCGGAAGTAGAACTGCGGACGGTAGTTGTTGAAAAATGGCGTGTGGCGCCCGCCTTCATCCTTCGTCAGGATGTAAGCTTCAGCTTCGAACTTCGTATGCGGCGTCACAGACCCAGGCTGACAAAGAACCTGTCCGCGCTCAACACCTTCGCGGTCAATACCGCGCAAGAGTGCGCCAACATTATCGCCGGCTTCGCCCCGGTCGAGAAGCTTACGGAACATTTCAACACCCGTACATGTCGTCTTAGATGTGTCTTTGATACCAACGATTTCAATTTCGTCGCCAACGTTAAGAACACCGCGCTCAATACGGCCCGTGACAACAGTACCGCGGCCTGAGATTGAGAACACATCCTCAATCGGCATCAGGAACGCACCGTCAACAGCGCGCTCTGGCTGCGGAATATACTCATCAACAGCGGCCATAAGCTTCTTGATCGACTCTTCACCGATTTCTGGGTTCTTGCCTTCCATCGCAGCGAGAGCTGAGCCAGCAATCACCGGAATGTCGTCGCCTGGGAAGTCATAGCTGGATAGAAGATCACGAATTTCCATTTCGACAAGCTCTAGAAGCTCTTCGTCGTCAACCTGATCAACCTTGTTCATGTAAACAACCAAAGCCGGAACACCAACCTGACGCGCAAGCAGGATGTGCTCACGTGTCTGAGGCATTGGGCCGTCAGCTGCGTTCACAACCAAGATACCGCCGTCCATTTGGGCCGCACCCGTAATCATGTTCTTCACATAGTCCGCATGGCCCGGGCAATCGACGTGAGCATAGTGACGCGCATCCGTCTCATACTCAACGTGAGCCGTTGAAATTGTAATCCCGCGGGCCTTTTCTTCCGGCGCGCCGTCAATCTGGTCATAGGC
>CAZKHC010000486.1:0-1054 GCA_964552135.1 uncultured Algimonas sp.
ATGTACAAATGTATGTACACTTGTCATCACTATATTACAGGTAATCGTCAATTCCACTCATGCCATTAAAGTTAAATTGTTTGTACAACAACAACTCTGATGAGAGCTGTCAAAAATCGCGAAATTGCCTTTACCTTTCCCAACGGCTAACCTATCATACGAGTCCAATTCCAATACTCGAACATTCTAATCCGTGCGGTGAAGACTAAAAATTGATGCGGTTCAAATTTACTGTATGGCAATATTTAGAAGTAGACGTACATATATTATGGGGTGCATTGGACCCTCTGTGTACATCCTCCGGTTCCCCATAACATTTGAGTTATGGTCACCGTCCACGTCGTTTGGCCTTCTGCATGTTTATTTCTATGGATTTGTTTGTTGCACATCTACAGATGGGTGTTTCGTTGCAGGAAGTGCGCACCAATACCGTACTACACATTGAGATCCATGTATGGCATATGGCATGTGCAATGTGTATAGACGCATAGTTTGTTTGCAATTTTAAAAGTTGGTGTACTATATGAACTCAAGTGACACGGGCGGTACGCTATCCGCGATTTGACTGGGTGTTCCCATTTGGATGCGTACTGAAATGCTGCTTGTTGATAGGGAACGAATGAACGTAACATGTTATACAGTATGCATGTATGACTTTTGTAAAAGTTATGAGTTGTGGACAGATGAGGGGAGGGATCAATTTTGGCTGCAACCAGGGCACCTAAAAAGCTGTAAAAATAATTAGACATGGGAGGTACTGGGACAGGTGCATACTGTACTGTACTGCAGGGTGGGATCACACTGTATTAGACATGAGGCGTGATCCACGGTGCAGCACCACGGCGCAGTGCGCGAACGGCACGAGCCGAAAGGTAAAGTTTACGGCCCATATTGCATGAGAGGAGAAGCACGACATCGCAGGTGCACATCATGCACACCACCAGTAGCGCGACGGGCTGTGTTCACAGACTGACCGCATGTATCTGCCACCGAACCCACGAGTGCTATGAATACTTTGACAAGCTTCGGTACCTGTACTACCATGTATTAAAGT
>CAZKHC010000487.1:0-1052 GCA_964552135.1 uncultured Algimonas sp.
ACAAGACACAACAAAGTTGAGTAAGATTTCGCAAGTTGTCATCGCATAGGAGAAAGGTTTAAAAACTTTATTTTTTTAATGTTTTTCGGAACCTTTAAATTCCTCAAAAATTCTTTTGCTTGTTTGTCTGATTTTTCCCTTTTCTTTTTCATACTTTTTTGTATCCTTAATTTTAACACGATAATTCAAGTTACGATTCTTTCTTAACCTTTGATTAACATTAGTAACAAGAATCCCGCGGGCTTTAAGACAACGCGATCTACAGGGTTTCTGGAAAAAAGTATCGCTTTTAATTTTTGCTGCATATTAGCGCGCCAAAAAAGCCTCTTTCTATGCTTTTGCTTTTTGTCTTCTACATCTTTCTATTTTGATTTCTATCGCTTCGTTTGCATACAGTTATATTGTTTTAGTAAAATGACATTAAAAGCGCATCCAACTAACGATAATAAAGCAGCCGTAAGCGGCAGCAAGTCAGCGACTCTTAGTAGAAAATGTTGAGATACAGCATCTAAAATAACGAAGCTGGAAAATAAGATTGCAACTTACAAAATGGCATGAAAAGCGCAATAGATAAACGAAAACTATTAGCTGTAGCTATTGATAATCTTTCGCCTTCAACACTTGTGGTTCATACTAGGGAATTCCCCATTTGTTTTTACGTAAAAGATTAACACAAAAGAATCAAATATTAGTTTCTTCTTTTGTTTACATAAAAGATTAAAATAAAAGTATAAAAAACACGACATTGTGTATATGTTTTCTTTTTTATTAATTTTCTAAAAAAAACAAGACACGACCAAGTCGTTTAAAAACCCGGGCTATAATATGCGAGCCATACCCTCTGATACGCTTCACACACGCACGGGATCGGGATAGGACGCTGCGCTGGAAAAGCGTACCCAGAGATACGCTGGGTATACCAAAAGCTTTCTTGCGAAATCTAATAAAAAATAAAATTAGAGAACGCACGCACGAAATTGCTTTTTTTAAACAAAATACAGAACAAAATACAGACCAAATTTAATTTTCCGCAAAACGGAATATATTGGGCT
>CAZKHC010000488.1:0-1051 GCA_964552135.1 uncultured Algimonas sp.
GATTAGTTTGAACTAGTGAATTTAGCGTAAGAAATAGTTGGCTTTGGTCTCGTTTGCTCATAAAAAAATCCCATCAACAAAAAATTATTATCTCAAATTCGATGGGTCTTGCGTGAATTATCCGAAAGGCCCATGATCGTTTCTTCTCATTGCCCCCTGGCAACGACAGCCAAGCGGTAAGTAAAAGCACCGGCTTAGGTTTAAGCTTTGTCAAAGAGATTATGAAGCTGCATAAGGGCTCTGTTGAAATTAAAAATATTAGCAATGGTGTTGTGGCAACTCTTTATTGGTAGGACTTCACTAATCTAGGGAGTCTCCAATTTAAAGGTAAACATATATCGTTGACCATCAGTACTAACAGGCCGCCCATTTACCTTTCGAGCTCGGTATTTAAATTTAGCGATGGCCTTGAGTGACGCACGATCAAACACCCCTTTTGGCTCTGATTCTAAAATATAGGGATCAAAAACCGAACCCGCAGCACTAACACTGAAACCAACCACCGCGTAACCTTCAATACCGCGGGTCAAGGCTCGATTCGGGTATTCTGGCGGAAAACCAATCGCGATTACTAGTTGATTGTCAATTGGCAAATTACCTCCTCCTTTGACCACCGGCGGGTTATAGCTAGGCCATATCGTCGGCCCAACAGGGTCATCATTAGTTAGTTTGGCTACTTTAGGTAACGCAGGAGGGAGTTCAACTTCCTTTGGCTTCTTAATTCGTCCCATTATAGGCGTGGGCGGCTCTTCCTCAGGAATATTACTAATCTTTATCGCAGGCAACGTTATGCTACTTGACAATTCAGGCTCTTCCATATCAATAAGTGAATACATAAAACCAAACAAAACAGTGGTGATAAAGAGTGAATTTATAAAAGGCAAAGCTACTCTATGAAGTACGGTCATGGTCTCCTCCAGGGCTGCATCAGCAACCAGTTAAGTGTTGTAAAAAGAATGACTCTTAGCGTTACGCTGATTCGCTAAATTCCTTGCACCGTTACGTCGAACAATTTAGTCGACGATTGTCATCCTGTTTTGGGGCTATCAGC
>CAZKHC010000489.1:0-1048 GCA_964552135.1 uncultured Algimonas sp.
AGTTGTTCTTCGTAAACGCCTTCGGCGGCTCTGCTCGAGATTTCTTTTTCGACAATTGTCGTGATGATATGGACTTTGATACACTTGCCAGTGTTATGGTGGAAGAATATGACAGCGACGCACGCCAACTCGCTGTCCATTCTGAGCTTGACCGTATCACTCTAGCAAGAGTTATGTCCGATGACGACATCAACGACCTTGACACTGGTCTAACGACGCTAGTCGAGAAGATAAATGTTCTCACTCCGCAGTGCCCTGCACACTTCCGCGCGGATGAGAACAAGCTACGCTTTCTGCGCAACGCGGTTATCCGAGAAGAATGGGCGCAGCCCGCTATCAGTCAGATAACCACCGCGCGGTTTTCTTACAACGCCCTCGTGACGGCGCTTCGTGAACAGCTGCAGCTGTGTGAAGAGAAGAAGGAACTTCTCATGACTCCCCATACGCTGTATGACATGGAGGAAAGAAGCAAGAGGAGTTTACCTCGTCTCCACAACAGCGTGTTGCCTACGACGAGCGACGCCGAAAACTCGGGCACGAGTAGGAAGAAGAACCCCATCGGTCATGATGAGGAACGGATGCTTTGCAAACTCTGCGCTGCAGATGACCATCTTGCAAATGATTGCAAGGCCGGACTTGTCAAGCAGGGTGTGCAAGACAAGCTGGACCAAGGAATTCCAGCCGTGCACGTGCTGTCAGAATTAGTCTCTGAGATTGATTCAGATTATCGTCAAGCTGACGTTGATGGACCGACTCTACAAGACAGCATCACTGGTTACGGAAACGACCTCTTGGTCTTTAACAAGCTCATGAATAAGGCTGACGTTAAAGTCAACGCATCGCCTGCGGCGAAAACTACCCTCTTCCAAGTTAATGGTGGAACGCGAGCGACGCATGACATCGCGTCAGTGTTTAGCGAAACCTCAGCAGAGGAACTTCAAGGACAGCAGGACCTGACTGTCCATTCGCTTTTTCAGTAGGGCGTCAAGTCCCCGCGTCTATTCGTAGACGCCCTACTCCGTGGTTCGGTTCGCATCGAACCACAATA
>CAZKHC010000490.1:0-1048 GCA_964552135.1 uncultured Algimonas sp.
GAAACTCGAATATCCAACGTACTTATTGCTCATGAAGCGTAAGCTTTGACAAATATGATACATCTAAAAATGTGTATGGCTCTCTGTCAAGTTCTTTAGAGCCCTATCTCTATGAATTGATCTAAGGAAACAAATTGAAAAGACCCTTAGATTCCTTGTGGCTCTAATGCCATTGTTACTTTAACGACGCCATTCGATCCTCTAAACCCATAGATCCCAATTTCCTCGGGTTTTACAAGGACTTCGACCCGTTTAATTTCTCTAGTGTTTACCATACTGTACAGATCAGCGTAGCTCGCCACCTGATTGCCATCGAGAATATAGAGTGGTTCATTATCGGTAAAAGAATTAACTCCTCGAGATACAATTCTAGCGGACGCCCCATTACCATAGACCCTTATCCCAGCATATGTCTTAAGCCTATTAGTTAGGTCCAGATTTTGAAGAGCATCATCACTTGATTTAGATGATCCTATGTGAGACTGTGATGTACTGCATCCTGTGCTGGCGAACACAAAAGCAAAGATGATATAGAGAAAAAAACGATAATCTTTCATAAGTAGAAGATTTAGATGTCTAACAAAATAAGACTTATTAGCTAGAAGTCTAGAAAATATACCACTAATACTTGTTGCTGTATGGTGATGAGTATATATTTGCGCCCCATTAAGAGGATTAGGGTAGTTGATTCAGAGTGCCGCGATGACGGTGTCAGAATCAAAAAAGCGAATCTTTTAAAAGGGCGATTAGCTCAGTTGGTTCAGAGCATCACGCTTACAGCGTGAGGGTCAACGAAACGAGTTTTTTAATCGGGCGATTAGCTCAGTTGGTTCAGAGCACCTGGTTTACACCCAGGGGGTCGGGAGTTCGAGTCTCTCATCGCCCACAATGCAAAGGTCATGCGAAAAGTATGACCTTTTTTTTATGTTCTATATCACATACATCCTATACTCAAAAGAGCTCGACAGATATTACACGGGTAGTTCATCATTGTCAATCTCCGAAAGACTTGAGTATCACCTTCATAATCACAAAGGCTTTACTAGCA
>CAZKHC010000491.1:0-1047 GCA_964552135.1 uncultured Algimonas sp.
ACAAAATTTATGAAAATGTAATTAGTTAATTGAATTAGGTGATACGATGATCAAGAATATCGTTATGACAGGCGCAACATCTGGTTTTGGTGCGGAGGCTCTGAGAAGCGTTGTTCGCTCTGGTGGCTGCAAAGTCCTTGTAGGCGC
The DNA here is from genome assembly GCA_964552135.1 of uncultured Algimonas sp. Lineage (GTDB taxonomy): Bacteria > Pseudomonadota > Alphaproteobacteria > Caulobacterales > Maricaulaceae > Litorimonas. Next base: position 148 of record CAZKHC010000491.1, read on the forward strand.
GCGCGACGCATCACGGCTTCCATCCGGGCTGGGACTGGGTGTAAGAACCGCTCACTTGGATCTGTCGGACCTCGCCAGTGCTGCAGCGTTTGCAAATGAAGCTGCCGGCTCGGGATTGATTGATGCTTTGGTCTTGAATGCCGGCATATCGCCGCGAAGATTGGAAACGACTCTGAACGGGTTTGATCGCGCGTTTCAGGTCAACTACCTCTCACACTTTCTAATCGTGCAGAGGATGTTGGATAAACTAGCTCCAGGAGCGGTCGTGATAGCGACGAGTAGTGGAACACATGACCCCGAGGAGAACACGCCGCCGCCGCCGCCGAAACACGCTGATGCCATGCGCCTGGCCTATCCTGATAAAGATCCTGATCGAGATAGGATGGGCATGCGGGCCGCAGCACGGTCCTACACCGCCTCCAAACTCTGCATGGTTTTATTGGCGAAGGAATTGGCGCGGCGAAAACCGGATTTGACCTCGCTGGCATTCGATCCGGGACTCGTTCCGGGAACCGGGTTGGTACGCGAGTTCCCACCACTCCTAGTGAAGTTCGTAATGCCGTTAATGATACGGTCCATGCCTCCCGATAGGACTGGTGACATTGAAAGCACAGCAACGGCCTTCGCAGATTTGATTGCAGAAAACGATTTGTTGCAAACTCTCGACGCAAAGAGCGGGGACTATATTGCTATGAGGGGTGGACGACCGAAAATTGTTCACGCCTCAACACTTGCAGAGGATTCACAAGTAGCCACACGACTTTGGAATGATAGCATGAAATTATTGCACGAAGCCGGCTTCACATAGGCTACTCAGAAAACATGCGCTTTATTAACAGTGGGCAGATTGGGCAACCAAACCAGTCGTGTGCGGCCAGAACAAAATCCATGCAGCGTCCT
>CAZKHC010000492.1:0-1047 GCA_964552135.1 uncultured Algimonas sp.
AAAAAAATGTGAATATTATTTGTAATAAGTGTTAGTTATGAGTAAAGGAATTTATAATAAGAATATCAACATTTACTTATTCATTTCTCATTGTATTTACTGTTCGTATCCATTAATACTACGCAACGCTAAGTTCAAATATTTTTTCCTTTTTAATCCAATTATCAAAAGCTTCCATAGCTGCTGGTAATGCTTTACCAAAAAATAACATGTGGTCTGAATTAGGAATAAAAGTATAAGTACCATTGCTATACTTTTTAGCAGTATCATTTGCGATTTTAGGATTGATTGCATTATCGAACTCCGCGCCAATGGCAAGTACAGGTGTTTTTATGGCGTCATAATTAATGGTAGCTGCACCTTTTGGGTCAAGCCAAGGAAAAACAATCTCACAGTAAGCTCTTCCAGATTCTGCCACCAATTTTGAAAAACGTTCACGAGCTTCCTCTTCTGGTTGCATACTTGCGCCTGCATAAGAATACTGCTCCCATTTAGGCATTAATGGTTTTGCCCACGGACGCCATTGCAAAAAATGACCAATAAAAATTTTAATAGTTTTGGGATAATAGAGAAAAGTCCCCTTACCAGGTGCAGGACAGGCAGCCACTACTCCAATGTGGGGAGTACGCATCGCCACCATTTGAGCAACCAGTCCTCCTAAAGAATGCCCTACAATAAGCGGTGGGCTATCTAATGATTCAGCGTACTTTACTAAGTCTTCGGTATAGTCCAATAAACTTAGTGTAGCAATTTTATCAGCTCCTTCCATTAAAGGAAGGTCATGATAACGTAACATGGGGGTATGTACGTTATATCCTCTTTTTTCAAACTCAGGTATCGCTTCATTCCAGTATAAGTCTGTTTGCCAGGTACCATGAATAAGTAAAACATTTTTGGTTGTGCTTTTTGATTGATTCATTTTTTTATTTTTTTGAAATTTTTTGCTCCATTATCAGCCAAGCATATTTCATAAATACGGTCCAAGCACTTAGATTTGGATTGGGTGTTTTTCCTTCTCCGATTCTTTTTATTTGTGATTCGTACCAA
>CAZKHC010000493.1:0-1046 GCA_964552135.1 uncultured Algimonas sp.
ATCTAGTTCTATATTTTCATTGGTAAATATGTTTAGTAGCTTTTGCCATTGATTGATTGTATAGGTCATGGCTTTACCAATAGGGCTTTTTGGCAATACGGTTATGGATTTCTCATCTATCCATTGCCTTAATTCTAGCATCAGAGGCATGATGTGCTCTAGTCTATAGGCTTTTCGATTTCCACTTTCTTTTGCTTTTTTCTCGTGATTGTATATTTGCCTGAATATGTTTAAAGCGTGATTAGCCAGTTTGGCATCACTTTGTTTAGCATCTATATATTTTCTTCTTACATGTACTAAGCAACCTGCCAAAGTCATTTTACCTTTTTTTGCTAGTTTGTTATATACCCCATAGCCGTCACATTGCAGTATGCCAGCATAGTCTGCTAATAGTTCTTTAGGGCCATGCATACCACGACCTTTTCTATAGTCGAATAGAATTAATTTTTGCAATGGGTTATGGTATACCCATTGATAGCCTTGATGTGTTTTGCCTATTTTGTCTTTATCCATCACTTTGATTGGAGATTCATCGGCTTGTAAGTATTCTGTATCTAAGACTTTTTGCTTTAATTTATTGTACAAAGGCTCTAACAGAACGCATGTGCTAGCAAACCAATCATTTATAGTGCTACTTGGAACGTTTAATTTATAATCTCTCTTAAATCTTTCTATTATCCTATAGAAAGGTAAGTGATCTACAAATTTAGATACTGCTATATAAGACAGCAAACTAGCTTCTGCAATTGACTTTGGTAGTGGTCGTTCTGGCATTGCAGCTACGACAATTTTTTGGTCAGATGTATCTGCATATTTTGGTCGAATGTATCTTCTTCTGACAAGACTAGCTGGGGTGTAGTGCAAAGTTTCTGTAATAAGTTCACCTATCTTTTCCATATTAGAAGTATCAACGTCTGGTTCGATGATGATTTCTTCTACAGGTAAGTGGTCGGGTAAAGGCTGTCTTCCTTTATGCTTTTTCTTTTTGTGACCTTTGACTTCTATGGTAGTAGTTTCTACTTGCGCCTGTTCGACTTCTAGATCAG
>CAZKHC010000494.1:0-1042 GCA_964552135.1 uncultured Algimonas sp.
TTTTTATTTAGATGAGAAATTCAAATTTCTCAAGAGAATTTTATATGAGATTAGGAGGAAAATAATCCCACATATTTGACCCCTTTTTAGCATTATGAATAAATAAAGAAATTCAAAACAAGTGACCTCATTAGAAACCCAACTTTTGCATCTTAAAGGGGAACACAAGTAAAATTTTCAAAATTCCAAAAATCTCTTAAAATGCTCTTACAATAATATACAGTCCAAATTCAATTCGTTTTATATACGGTTTTCTATATTTGTCGTTTTATGCAAGTTTCTTTTCTTCCAAAAACACCACAAATTTAGCGGGTAGGAGAGTTTTAATATGAGCCCTGAAAATGTAAACAGATGACGTCTCATAGTTCAAAATATTAAACAACAACATGCGTGTATACAGCTGATGGCAGTGTTTTAATCATACGGGGGTATAGATTGAAATTAAATTTGTGATAATTTCTAAAATACAAACTAAAAATAATATTGTGGAGCGATATGGCAAACTAACATAATTGAGTGTTTTATAAACCTTATTTTCACAATATACTGTAAGGAAACGAGAAGAAAATAAAAAATAAAATAACCTATTTTCTTACCCCCGTCTCGTATATTCTCGTATAATTCGGTTATTGTAAAAAACTCCTCCCTTTCAAAACAAAAGATAATCTTAAAATTAATAGAAAAGTATGATTGTTAAAAAAGGAGAGCAGGAAAGAAAACAAAAGAAAAAAGCAAAACAACTTTTATGTCTGAGATTTTTCAGGGTTGTCTGACATCACATAGTTCATTTATTGTGAACCCACGGCAAATATGATTCTGAAAAAGACAGGAATATTGTGGAAACTTTAGCAGTGAATAACTCGATCAATTTTTATTTTTATTGGTAAAAGTATATATTTTATGTGTTGTTGTTCCATAATGAATCAATATAAACAATAAAAAAAAACTCAAAAAATGACTTGTGTTCCCCTTTAAAGGAAGCAAATTCTGCCGGAATTAAATTGGTCATTCATTTTCTCTTTATTATAATATACTTAGGGTT
>CAZKHC010000495.1:0-1042 GCA_964552135.1 uncultured Algimonas sp.
CCAAACCCTGCCCGATGGGACATGAACATCGAACATATTCTGTTAAAGCCACGTCAGCTCAAGAAACATTATGCAGCCATGCACTATGATGACATTCCAGACTTTTTTGTAAAACTTGAAAAAGAGCACACGATATCTGCACAAGCCCTAAAGTTTACTGTTCTTACAGGTATACGCTCTGGTGTCACACGCATGGCGCAATGGGATCAAATCGATTGGGACGAGAAGGTCTGGAAAGTTCCAAACATAAATATGAAAACAGATAAAGAATTTCATGTGCCTCTCAGCCATGACATTATGGCAATGCTCAAGACCCTTTATGAGATTGCTCCCTCATCCTACATATTTCCAGGCAACAGAGCTGAAAAACCAATGAGTGATGCCACAATGCGCAAACGCTTACACGAAATGGGCTATGAAGGTCTCACAGTACATGGTTTTCGGTCTACCTTTAGAGATTGGACAGGGGATAAAACCAATACCGATGAAGATATTGCGGAGCATGCCCTCGCCCACTCTGTCGGGAGCGCGGTGAAACGCGCTTACAGACGCGGTACAGCCTTTGAGAAACGGCGCGCTCTTATGATACAATGGTCAGATTACTGTCATAGTGGATTAAGGCCATTATATAACCAGATTGGCTCAAGTATTTAAAAACTTGTATATGCTCGGCTATATGGTCTCTAGTTCGTCAATCCATTTTTGTATTTCTGACATCTTCCACCTCGTAAAATGATTACCTATACGATAAGGCCTCGGAAATTCATCGTTCTCGTCTCTGGACTTTCTCCAGAGTGTAACTCTACTTTTTATGCCAGTTAAAGACTGCACGTCATCTGATGTTAATAACTGCTCGGCCATAAATATCTCCAAACTTTAAAACAATTGATGCGCGCATATACGCGCATCATTATTTCAATAATTTTTAATTGCCCTTTTTCGGCTTTGGCCGTGACCAAACCAAATCAGCCCCATCTTCACGATGGAACAATGCCGCATTAATTGGCTGCGCCAAATAAGGATCTTCAAGCTTAACACTGAT
>CAZKHC010000496.1:0-1041 GCA_964552135.1 uncultured Algimonas sp.
CCAATATGGGCATAGGAATAGACCGTCGGCCCGCAATTATACATCGTCACCCGTTTTGGGTCTTGCGGGATAAATTGCTCTTTTTCGCGAGTCAGCGAATTATAGAGCCATAGAGGATTCTGTTCAGTCATAGCCGCGCCTTAGCGCTTTGGACGGCATTGGCAAAGCCCAAAGCTGTGAGGTCAGGCGTTAAATTGTTAGATATTTATGGCGGACGGCCTCGGCGAACCAACCCGAGAGGCCAGTCCCATATTTATCTATATTGGCGATAAAGCGTGCATCATTTTCCCAAATATCTGCGAGGCTCGCATAACCCGCCTCGGACGTCTCATAATACCAGCGATCAATATGCTGTCGATGACGTTCCGCGAGCTTTCCTGCTGCTTCGCTATCTGTTTGCTGGCCCGCCGTAAAAGCCTGCGCGGCGTCCGTCCAAATCGCGCTCTCCTCTGATTTGATTTCCGTCCATTCCTCAGATGTGTATTTTTTCGTGCGGCTTTGGCTGGTCTTAAACGCCCGCGTGCGGCCCCAACGCTCTTGCACTTCGGCCTCATAAAGCGCGGGGTCAAATCCTTCAAACAAAGATTGAAGGGATTGTGTCGTCTCGCCGTCAATATCTAAGGATTTTGCAATCGCCGCATCGACAACTGCAATCATAGCGCGCGTATCTTCGGCGCGTTTTAGCAAAACCTCTTTTTGGGATTTCAGTTGCGCCATGACGTCAAAATCTGCCGCATTTAAACTTACTTTGATAGAGTCGAGAGAGAGCCCCATAGATTTCTGGAGCAAAATTTGTTGCAGCAAGAGAACATGGCTGTGGTCGTAAATCCGATAACCTGACGGACGACGGCCCGCGACCAGCAGACCAATCTTATCGTAATAATGCAGCGTTCGAATTGAGACGCCAGAGAGGGCCGCAAGGTCACTGACAGAAAGTGCGTTCAAAGGTTTCATAGCCCCTCTTTGCGCTATGACGCGGCGTCAGGGTCAAGGAGTTTTTGAAGCAGAACATAAAACTCTTGCTTGTTGCTGGCCCCATAT
>CAZKHC010000497.1:0-1040 GCA_964552135.1 uncultured Algimonas sp.
TTTTTTTAAATCAAGTTGAAATTCGGGTTAAATAATTAGCTCGCTTTTTTGATTTTTTTTAGTTTTAATAATTCTCCTGGTGAATCCCAATTTACTACTTTTCTTGGTCTTCCATTTAACAAGTCTTGTACTTTTTTAATTTCATAATTTGATAGGCTAATAAACTCACTCCTTTTTGGCCAAAAATCTCTAATTAATCCATTTGTATTTTCATTTGTTCCTCGCTCCCATGACGAATAAGGATGACAAAAATATACTGGCATCTTTGTGTTTTCCGTAAAGATTTTATGTTCTGCCATTTCTAAGCCGTTATCATATGTCAATGATTTTTTAAACTCTTCTGGTACTTTTCTAAATGCATTTTCAAAGGCTTTTCTTACATCTTTTGATTTTCTACTTTTTGGCTTAACTATTATGGTGAATCTTGTTACTCGTTCTACTAACGTTCCAATTACATTTTTTCTGTTTCTTCCTATTATTAAGTCCCCTTCCCAATGGCCAACTTCTTCTCGTAAATCTACGATTTTAGGACGCTGTTCTATTGATAGTCTGTCTTTTATCTTAGACCCACCTTTAAACTTGCCTTTGTTTGATTTACGTATTCTTTTGCTTCTTCTTAAACAAGAAATCAAAAATAATTTTGTAATTCCTTTGGCTACTTTGTAGATGTAATTATAAATGCTTTCATGTGAAACTTGCATCTTTTTATTTGTTGGAAACTCTTTTTTTAGCCAATTAGATATTTGTTCTGGAGACCATCTTTTCTTTAATTTTGATTTTACTAGCCTAAGTAATTTAGAACTATCTTTAATCTTATTTCTATCTTTTCTAACAATTGATTTTCCATCTATTTTATACCAATGGGCAAGTTCTGGATCATAGTCTTTAATCTTCTTTTTTAGTTCTCCAACTATTCCCCATTTTTCTAATTCTCTATTAATTGTGGACCTCGAGCGTCCTAACTTTTTTGCTACTTGTGAACGATTATAGTCTTCTTCTATATAGACTTTTATTAGTATTCTTTCTTCTAAACTTAAATG
>CAZKHC010000498.1:0-1038 GCA_964552135.1 uncultured Algimonas sp.
TGTACGCGCTGGTGTCTTAACGACGCGGCGTGTCCGTGTGTTTGTCACAGCTGGGATTGTGCGTTCCTGCGTGGATGCCGGACGGTCAACAACGCGGCGAGTAACCTGCTTGGTTACGGCCGGGATAGTCCGCTCAACGGTCCGTGCTGGCGTTTTGATACGGCGACGTGTTTCAGTCTTCGTAACAGCCGGGATGACACGTTCCTGTGTAGACGCTGGACGGTCAACAACACGGCGCGTGACAGTAGATGTCTTTGCCGGGATTGTCCGCTCAGATGTACGAGCCGGTGTCTTCACGACGCGGCGCGATAGTGTCTTTGTGACAGCTGGGACGCGGCGTTCAACAACTTCAGCAGCCTTTGAAACAACACGTGTGGTATAGGAACCCGTCTTCTGGGCATATGGACCACCAGATGAGCGGCCAGTGCCGCCAACAACGCGAGATCCGCCTGCTCTGCTGTCAGCGCTAGCTGCATCGCCACGTGACAAGCCATCGCGGTCATCACGACCGTCACCATTCGCGTCAACAAAGCCGCTGATACGTGTTCCGCCGGAGAATGAAGCGCCTGACGCGTCAACAACGCGGGCAGGGGTCTTCACGATACGGCGCGTAACAGTGCTTGTCTGCGCTGGAACCGGAATTTCACGAGTTGTCGCTTCGCGATCCACGACGCGGCGCGTGATCTGCTTCGTGACAGCTGGGATAGTCCGCTCAGTTGTACGTGCCGGTGACTTGATGACCTGCTTCGTAATTGTCTTATATTTGGCTGGGATCAAGACGCGGCAAAGGATTTCACCTGTCTGGTTCACGATTGTCTCAGTTGATTCAACAACTTGGTTTGAGACGCCGTTAAAGACCGTAAACTGACCGCGCGTGTTTGTATTCACACTACCGCCTTGGAAGGCGCCTGAGTTAATCGCCTGAGACCCTGGCTTCCACTCTTCACGAGCTGGCTCGATGAGGACGCGCTCTGAGCGTGTCTCATATTGTGCCGGGATGACAGTGATTTCAGTGCGCGATGGCGTAACGACGATAGT
>CAZKHC010000499.1:0-1034 GCA_964552135.1 uncultured Algimonas sp.
AGGTCTGCATGGTCATCTATTTCGAATTGCGTAGTTATGCTACTCCCGTCGTGCTTATCACGTCCAAGTGAGAGTACTCTTCGGGAAATCTCAGCCGGAAACATGTGCTCCTGTTCAATGGATCCGGAAACGTCGATATATGACATGCTTCCTGCATAGCAGGACGCTCCCATGTGTTGCCAAACACTCGGGCCACGTCAGTGACGTGCACCATTATCGTTTCACTCCTATCGTTGTAGCTAATCGCGTTTTCACACACACCTACATCCTCTCCATTTATGACATAACCTTTTTCAGCAATTAAAATCCTGTTTGGTGCATCTAAATCCTCTCCCGGTCCATTCTGTATTATTTCGTTGCATACGTCGACTACACTCAATGGAAACTCGTCATCATGGAACTTTTCGGGGATATTTGAATTCATCCGTACCATGCTGTGATTATTACCAAAACTATTTCTGTTGTTCTTAACTTGTATGTTACTCTGTTACTCTGCACATTGTGACAAACCGGATCGGCGCATCTCCTTTTTTATACTCCTTGGTCCCTGCATATTCTAAAACTCGAATGCGCATTAGGTTGTCCACACTTACCGTTGCAAGTATACCCATGCATAAACTTGCAACTATCAAAAGGTAAATGTTTCCATAAATAGTTACATATATTCCGGTTTAGACTTTGAAATCACTCATTTGTTTTAAGGCAGAGCCAACTCCGTCCCACCTAGCTCCATTGCATCCGTTTGTATACACTGTTTCCTTTTATGTCACCGTAAACACAGCCATATTAGTGTTCTTCATTCCTTGATGAACTCACCTCGAATTCAGTCTGCACTATTGTCAGTTGGTTTCGTTTGACATTGATAGTTGGTTGATTAGGGCAGTGCCGCCTACATTTATCACAGTCAGTGCGTCTGTATGTAATGCGTGAAAAAGTACTTTCGGACCCCTCCATGTAGCAGACATCATGGCTGGTCGGCCACTGGTTGAGACAACCGGTTCCGTAGCAAGACGCAATCGGCACAACCAATTATT
>CAZKHC010000500.1:0-1026 GCA_964552135.1 uncultured Algimonas sp.
GCGGGTAGTGGTTCAGAGGATTAGTGGGAGAGTACAGCGTAAGACTGAATGAAAATGGGGTTTTATAATACCGTAACATTAGCAAACCCTACCTATGCAGCATCCCCGTAAAGTTTCCGCGAATGTCGGAGGTTGAGTATAAGCCCGATTGATGCATAGTGTGCAGTTGGAATGAATGGCCTTGCCGACTACTTGATAGGGGGATACTGTCGGGGAAAGAAGTAGGACTGAGCTAATGACCGCGGTGGATTACATGCTAGGGAGATTAGGGCAACTGTCTGTCTCTATGACGGTAACCATTTGAAATTGAAGGAGAGGTAATGTGGGGAGGCGAAGCGAATTGCATGGGGATCGTACTGTACGAGAGGTTAAAATCTACGTGTTGTGCAATATATAAATCACTGTCACGTATTTATATACACCCAGGTACTGCACCCGAAGTAGGGGATCGGGGACGGTATAAGATGTAGAGCGCGAGTTGGCCGGAATGCGATTATTGTACCGTACAGAATGAGGAGTGGCTAATTGTAGACAAAAAAAGAGGACCTCACCTCATCGGTTTCTTTACTTATCGCTTTGGATTCCTGCAGGGAGATGTGACATCTTACACCTGTATCCTTTACAGTCAATGAGGGACAGCTTATCTAAGAATCCTGTTTGTCATAGTATCTGGACTTTCTAATATTCCTAATTGGGGGATTGGTGACACTGCTCCCTGCCTCCTGTACCAATTCTCAATTAGCGTCTGCCGTACTCTTGGACGAATACCACAGCAGCTATCCATAAGATTGTAACTTTGTCTACATGAACAGCACAACACATACTCGATACTTGTTAGATTGTTTTTACACAATAATACTAAATACCCACCTCTGTACCAAGCTTCCAATCACATCTAGCACTGTGTCTCCTTCTCCGTAACAATGAAACGATAACTCGAAGATGTTTGGCGCCTCTCAAATTTGGATATGTCCCATTCACACATATACAGTATCGTACCAAAACGTTTCCCTGCTGTAGAGGACT
>CAZKHC010000501.1:0-1024 GCA_964552135.1 uncultured Algimonas sp.
CGCACACCGATCCTAGGGGCCACCGAGGTCATCACTCAACTGAAACTTCCTTAATGTCAGCATTTTTAGTCATCTTTTCTCAGGATATTGTAATACCTTGTGAGGTTTTTTTCTGCGATATTGTAGGACAATTTCCACCTTCGGTTGATCAAGCCGTTAGTAGCCGTCCAGCAGCCCTTTCGCTCGCGTCCGGTAGCGTAGTTTGGTAGAGCACCTCGGGAACGCGAGTGAATCTAGACTCTTAAATCAAAGAGATTAAATAAGACCAGTTTGCAAGCCAGCAGAGCAACTGTGGCTGCGCGAAGAATCCACGCGTTAGCCGTCCCCACCCACGGGCGGTGGCTAGGTTAACGGTAGAAACCTCCTGTTCAGGAGTAGTGGAACGACCAGTCACCAGGACGGTAGACCAGCGCCAGGTCCTTCTAAACAGCTCTCAGCAATACACCAAGTCGGTGGAGAAACGCCCGATTGGCGGAAGACACTTCGTGAACGAAGACACTTAGCGGCACTTGCAATCCTCTAGCAAGCCCGGTGCACGCGCTACTCCTACGCGGAGATTGAACTCACTCGGCTCCGCGTCGACGGTTGGCAGGACAAGCTTCGCTCCCGAAGAACTTGGTTTACTGAATGCCCCTCGCTCCCGAGCGAGGTCTACAGTATAACTACTGTGCCACTGGACCAGTGCCAGCCCCTATTGGGTCCTTGCACGGCCAGTGGTCCCCTTAGAGCTATCCCTAGTATTCTAATTAAAAATACTGGTACCGCCCTAATTATTACGCAAAATATATCCCTTATGACTCACAACCATCTTTGCATCTCAAAGCCAGAGTGTCCTTGCTGGTCCGGCTCCTAGCATCATTCTTCTCTGTACTCAGAGTCTTGATCCGCCACGGTTGCGTACAGTATTCCCTTCACGAATTAACGTGTATTAGCCGGTTGCCGTGCGTACAGAGTGTACACACCCGTACAGTATCGCTTCTCACATCACCTCAACAGGTGCGACCGCCAAGTATGGCGCATCATC
>CAZKHC010000502.1:0-1019 GCA_964552135.1 uncultured Algimonas sp.
CTAAGGGCATCCATCTCTGACCCCGACGATAATTGGGAACTTGCTGTATTCGGACAAAACATCTTTAATAACCGTCATATTACGGCTGTAACGGCTTTAGGCGGGTTTCCTAATGCCTCCATCAATGAGCCCGTGAAGTGGGGAATTGAAGGGACGGTACGGTACTAGATGTATCTATTAACTTGGTAGAGATTGGTTTAGAAAATATATATCAATCATATATCGAGCCTGACCTCTTATGGAACAAAGTAAAAAACGCACGAATAACGCGGCCTTAACGCGTCAAAAAATACTGACTGCTGCTGTTGAACATTTCGGCAAGCATGGGTTCAGAGGTGCGTCTTTGCGGAATATTATCGCAGATGCAGGGGTTAATCTTGGAGCAGCGAATTATCATTTTGGTAGCAAGAAAAATGTCTATTTTGCGGTCCTTTCCATTTATTTTGAAAAGACACGAGAGAACCGTTTAAACTTGATGCGTGAAGCAGCTCAATTACCGATTGGTGAGACGCGGGTTAAAGCCTTGATAAATGCCTATATCTCTCCGCATATTCGATTAATCGTTGAGGATGGTGAACACGCTTACGGACGTCTGATTGTTCAAATAGTCAACGATAATGAGCTTATTGCCGATGAAGTTTTTGCGGTTGAAATTAATAAGGTCAGGCTCGAATTTCGCAATTATTTAAGTGAGTGTTTTCCACATGTATCTGATGATCGTTTGTCCAGAGGAATTGGCCTCGTGGTTGCAACTATGGCTCAAGCTCCTTTTGATCCAAGTTACCGAACGCTGACCAACAAGTCACCGTTGAGTCAGTCTTCCGGGGACCTCGTTGAAATCGCTCTTGATTTTGCATTTGGCGGTATAAAAGAATTATTTAGAAAACAAAAGTCATGACACGATATATAGATTTATCGATGCCCATAGAAAATGATGTGAAGTCAGACCCCGAGCCGTATGGGCCGAAAATAACCTATCTGAAACACGATGAGACATTTGACCAAATTTCTCCATTTTT
>CAZKHC010000503.1:0-1016 GCA_964552135.1 uncultured Algimonas sp.
CCGAAGACCAAGCCGCGCGCCTTGCGCAAATGGAAGCGGGATGATCCGCCGCTCTGTCTTTGTTTATATTGCGGCCGCGGTCCTCCTATTTAGCGGCATAATTTTACCGGAAATTTTGGGCACAACGCGCAATGATTATTCGTCGCTTGCAAATTACTTGAGCGAGCTCGGTGCGAGCGGCACCTCAACACAGTCGCTCACCAATTCGCTGGCCTTCCCTTTTGTCGGACTTAGTTGCTGCGCGATTTTAATTGCGCTTTGGCACCGTCTGCAGAAACGAAGCGGCATTCGCGCAGGACTTATTTGTTTGCTCATTGGTATTCCCGCAGGCTATTTTGGCGCCGTGCTATTCCCTTGCGATTATGGCTGCCCGATTCAAGGCAGCGCGAAACAAACCGCGCATAATCTTTTGGGACTTGTCCAATATCCGCTCGGCGTGATTGGCTTCATTCTATTAAGCGTCAATCTTTCCAGCAAAACAACCTGGCGCATCGCGTGCGGGTTTGCGGCCGTCGCTATGGCGATTGGATTTATAATGATGTTGCAGCCGAGCCAATTTGCCTTTCGCGGCGGTTGGCAGCGCCTTGGGGATTATACCGCCTTTTTGGTGTTGATTTATATTGTTCTCTCCAGTCAACCGAAATGGACCGCAACATGAGCCGAGATAAAAAGCAAAAATATCTTCTTTATTTTGTCCTAATGATTGTCCTGATTGCGGCAGCGTCTTTTCAGCATTTTATTTCCAATGGTAAAGTCGACCGCTGTATGGACGCAGGCTATGAATATGATTTCGATAATAAGACCTGTCTGAACTAACGGGGATTAAATGTATTGCGTCGCCTATAAATTCACTTTGCTGTCAAATAATTCCGAGACTCGCCGTCAATTTATTGAGGTCTGGTCAGGCCTCACGATATTTTTCCGCGAGAGCTGCGGCGCGTTGGGCTCGCGTTTGCATTACTCAGATGACGGGAATTTTTACGCCTATGCGCAATGGCCGTCTTTGGCCGTGAAAG
>CAZKHC010000504.1:0-1015 GCA_964552135.1 uncultured Algimonas sp.
CCTTTTAATTCCTATTTTCCTAAAAAACATACTCCCCATTGAATTTTCCATAAAACCAAAAACATGCTCAACTCTAGCTCGGGTTTTTGATTTTTTTGTGTTTGATGATTTTTGATTTTCTGTTAATGGACTGTTTTTATATCCTTTTTCATGAATCTGATTTTTAACTTGATGTTTCTCTAAAACATCCTCTTGTCCTACATAAGCACTATCTGCATAGAGTTCTTGACCTTTATCTTTTTCATTCAATAATGGATCTATCGTTTGTGAATCATGTACACTAGCATCGGTAACTTCATACGAATCTATTAGTTTACTCTTGGCATCTACTTTTGTGTGGTTTTTATATCCATAATAATTTTGAAAGTTCTTCTTTGTCCAACGAGCATCAATATCTTTTTGTCTTTTTTTATGGGGCTGATCATTCCATAATTCATCTCCTTTTCCTTCTTTTATTTGTTGATTCTTAACTCTACCATTACGCTGTTTAGGTGCTTCTACAAAACTGGAATCTATAATTTTTCCTTCATTGACAATAAGACCTAAAACCTCTAGTTGTTTACTAAACAAATCAAATAGTTCATTAACTAATTCTAAATCAGTTAAACGTTCTGTAAAATGCCATATAGTCTTACTATCTGGAATATCATCAGAGATTGTTAAGTTTAAAAAACGCATAAAACTCATTCGATCATTTATCTGATATTCTGTTTGATCATCTGAAAGATTATAATATCGTTGGAGAATTAATATCTTAAACATTAAAACATAATCATAAGGCGGACGACCTCCTTTACCTTTGGATTCTTTGGTTAAATTGGTTTCTAACAATTCTCTAAAAAACTCAAAGTCAACTCCTTTATTTAATCGCTCTAAAGGATCTCCTAGTTCACTTAATTTACTCAATCGAACATCTTGGTCGAAAAAGCCATAATCTCTATGTCGTTTGTATCGCTTTGCCATAAACAAATTTCACTATTTTTAAGCAATTTTCAAAAAAAGAGTTTTTAGAGGT
>CAZKHC010000505.1:0-1011 GCA_964552135.1 uncultured Algimonas sp.
CCCCAATACCCCAAGCTAATGCGCCGATACCACCATGCGTACTCGTATGACTATCGCCGCAGGCAATCGTCAATCCTGGAAGTGTAATGCCTTGCTCAGGCCCCACAACATGAATAATTCCCTGCCTGTCATCCCCAATATCAAAGAAATTAAACCCCTGAATAGGGCTTTCTTTTCTCAAAACCGGGATATAATCGGCATGCCCCGCCAAGCCAGTTTCCATTTTGCCGGGCAAGGATGAGACGAGGTGATCTGGAATTGCAAAAATTAATTCAGGATTTGAAAGGGGAAGACCTCTTCGTTTTAGTTCCCGAAGAGAAATTGGCCCAACCAGATCGTGAATAAAGGAGCGGTCTATATGAATCAATTGAGCCCCGCCGCCGAGATCATCAATAACGTGTTGGTCCCATATTTTATCAAATAGGCTTCTGGACAAAGGCATAATAAAAACTCAATTCATATAAACCTCAGCTTATAAAACCTGTATGCACATGTCAATCAATATTGATTTATATTGATTGACATGTAGGGCAATTAGTTCCATACTAAAAATATTAGATAACCTTATTGACTGTAGTTCCATATGGAACCATAGTGAAATTAGAAAGATAGAATGAAAAGTTTAGTTTATTGAAAGTGTTACAAATTTATCTCACTTTTTTTTAAAGTTAAGCATACGCAAACAAACTGGTTGATTAGTAAGTATAATTTGATAACGGCATTAAACAAACGCAACTAGCCCGCTAACGCAATTTATTGAGAGTGCGGGTCAACAATAAAAAAAGACGAACCAACGTTTTAGGTAAAACAGGGAGACACCAATGATCAACAAAACAAAATTAACTTCAGGAACGATTTTAGCAAGCTTAGGACTGTACTTGGCCCCGGCAATTTCTGCGCAGGAAAACTCCAGCCGGTTTGATGAAATCATCGTAACTGCGCAAAAAAAGGCTGCAGGTGAAAATATCCAAGATGTGCCTATTGCGATTACGGCCTTAGACGGCGCACTGA
>CAZKHC010000506.1:0-1003 GCA_964552135.1 uncultured Algimonas sp.
GTAACGTGTTTCTGCACTCCATTGTGATTGATCCAGACGAAAATCTGCTTGGAATATGTCTTGAGGGCGACCATCTATTTCAGCCTCAGTTAAATTCTTTGTTTCTCTCCACCCGAGAATTGTGGTAATAACGCCATTTCCAAATTCCGTATCGTAATTACCTTCTAATGTCGCACTGTTCCATATGATATCGGTTAGTCCTTCGTCATTAATATTGACATCAAAACCGTCGGCAACTGCTGCATTTTGAATAATGGCTCCATCACCTTGAATGCTCCCTGTTTCCAATCTTAAATCGACATCAAAATTTGGTGCAGCCGTAAGGTTAAAGGCACCACGGAACATGAAAGTTTCGTCTCCACCAAAATTATCATTGCCGTTGAAATTGTTAGTGAAGAAACCTTCGTCGCGTTTGTAATAGCCAACGAGTTTACCCGCGAGCACGTCTTCAACAATTGAGCCGTTAATACTTCCAGCTACGGTATATTGTGGTCCCGATTCAATTCCGACTTTAACTTTTGCTGAAAAATCATGTGATGCTTTACGTGTGTTTATTACAGCCGCGCCGCCAGTCACGTTACGTCCAAACAACAGGCCTTGAGGTCCGCGCAAGACTTCAATACTTTCAAGGTCAAATGTATCTAAAATTATGCCAAAATTTGTACCCTGATAAATACCGTCAACAAATGTACCTACTGTTGGATCAAGGCCAGGCACTGATGACGTGACGCCAAGGCCGCGAATAGAGAAATTCTGCAAGCCTTTAACTGTGCCAGAACTGTCTAGCGCAATATTTGGTGCGGAATAGGTTACGTCTTGAATGGTACGAAGTTGAGTTTTTTCAATCAGATCTCCGTCAAAAGCTGTAACTGAAAGGGCAACATCTTGAATATTTTCAGCCTTACCCTTTTTAGTGGCTGTTACAATGACTTCATCAAACCCGGAGATATTTTCCTGAGCATGAATAGCGGGCGCGAAAAATAAACCGACTCCGGCTAATATA
>CAZKHC010000507.1:0-1003 GCA_964552135.1 uncultured Algimonas sp.
TGAAACTTTACGGCTATTGGCGCTCCTCTGCGAGTTATCGCGTAAGAATTGCGTTAGCGCTTAAAGGCATTGAGGTTGAACATGTTGATGTGAATTTGCGCACTGGCGAACAGAATGATTCTGAACATCGAAAACGAAATCCACAAGGCTTTGTTCCGGTCTTGGAGCTCTCAGACGGGACGCAGCTCACCCAATCGCTAGCCATTTTGGATTATCTGGACAGCGCATTTCCAGAGCCGAGCCTTATGCCGCGTGACCCGATTTTACGCTCGAAAATTTTGGCGACTTCACTCGTGATTGCGGCCGATATTGCGCCGCTTCAAAATAGCTCTGTCCAAAAATATATTATGGCCGAATATGATCAGGATATAGACGGCGCATCGAAATGGGTGAGGCATTGGATTTCGAGAGGCTTCACAGCCCTTGAAGAAATTGCGTCACACTCTGACGCACCATTTTTGATGACGGACCAGCCGATGTTCTTTGAATGCTGCCTTGTCCCGCAAGTCTATAATGCGCGGCGCTTTGGTGTGGATATGGAAAAATTCCCGCGCCTATCGGCGATTGACGCGCGCTGCCGCGCGCTGCCCGCCTTCCAAAAAGCCGCGCCGGAAAATCAGCACGACGCGCCGGAAAATTAGAATAGCTACTCGCCGCGTTCGAAGCTATGCTGTCCTATGGCGAATAGTGACATAGCGGATAACCCTATTCTGATTGTGGGCGCGGGGATTGGCGGATTGACCTTGGCCCATGCTTTGCTTGGGCGCGGGCTATCCGTGCGTGTGTTTGAAAGTGCAAAGGCTTTAGAAAATGTGGGTGCCGGGATTCAAATTCCGCCCAATGCGATGAAAGTCCTGCGTGCGCTGGGTCTTGATACGGCGGTGAGCGCCCGTGCCTTTCGCCCCGTCGCCATTGAAGCGCGGATGGGGCAATCGGGTCGCGGGGTCTTTCATATTCCGCTAGCGGAGCAGGCCGAGACCCGTTGGGGCGCGCCTTATCTTCA
>CAZKHC010000508.1:0-1003 GCA_964552135.1 uncultured Algimonas sp.
CAATTTCTTCTCGAAGTTTATCTCACTCCAAGTGGCAAACCTTGCTTCTCCAGACCTTGCAGCTGTGAGGATAATAAATTCTAACAGTCGGGCTACCATTGCTTCTCTTGACCGTAAATCAGACATAAATTGAGTCATATCATCCATATCTAATGCCGCATGATGTTTTACATTTTTAGTTTTTGAATAAGCGGGCAATAATAGACTGAGATTACCTCTCCAAGCCGCCGGGTTTTCCCCGCTTCTCCATCCCATTGCCTTGGCATAATCCATTACCGCTTCTATGCGCCCTCTTAGTCTGGAGGCCGTTTCATTTTTAACAAGCCAAATTGGCTGTAAAATTTTAAGGACATCGGGTGTTTTAATATCTGTTATATTTTTATCGTGGAGAGGCTTGGCGTAAACTTTCAGAGTCATGTGCCATTGAGCGCGAGTTTTATCATTTTTCCAAGTTGCGTCCTTTGTTTCTAAAACAAGTTTAGCTACATCCAAAAAGGTTGGTATAGTGGTCTCGTGCATATCTTCTTCTATCCAGGGCAAGCCTGATTTGATCCTAATTCGAACCTTTCTAGCTTCTTCCCTTGCATCAGCTAAAGATAAGACTTCAAGATCACCTAGGGTAATCTCTCTCTTTTTACCCTGTATTTTTCTACTGAAAATCCAAGACTTATATCCGTTTTTACGCACCCTAAGATATAGCCCTGCGCCATCATTATATCGTCCTTCTTGACGTAAGGACTTAACTTGTGAAACATTCAACTTATTCTGTGTTCGGCTCATGATAACGCCCTCTAGCCCATGTAAATCGTTTTCTTTCGGTATGATTATCAGGACTAGAACTAAATCTGGGTCTACCTTTGGGTCTACCTTTGCATCGAAATAAGCATATACTCAAATGAATGCAGATAAACTAAAATGTCAATAAGTAATTGATATACTTAGATTTTATGAATACAAATGAACACAGATGAACATGATAGTGACTCCCTCCCCGCCCGCCACT
>CAZKHC010000509.1:0-1003 GCA_964552135.1 uncultured Algimonas sp.
CCCCCAAAGTTTTGAATACCTCCAACTCATTCGACAATTTATTGTAGTCAAACAACATTTTGTCTGGACGAGAAACTTTAGTTTGAGATCCAATTAATCTGTCTTCGATGTGTCAAAATAGTTTAATTTGCGTTTGTAATTGTTAATTTTGACTGCCTGGATCCCTCTTTCCACTTTTTATAGGCGATACGGCTTGGACGAACGCGATAATGGGTTCTAAATGCAATCAAATTGTAATTGATAAATTGATGTAATTCATATTCTTATAGTTGGCATTGGGGGCCCCAAACCATCGAAAATTGCCTCCTTTCTAAACAGAGATTTTTACTCTACGAACCTAACCTTTTTAAAAATGTGATAACAATTATGTGTTACTAACTTATATAACTAGAAGTGTAACAAGAAATTGTAAAGGTATCTCAAATCGTTTTTGAAAATGCGGGGTGTCGAGAATAGATGCATATGTCGAGATTATAGTAGATGGGATTTCCCGTCGTAACTTTCCCACAACATCGTAAACTCTATGTGAGAAAGAACGACGGGTCTCATAGACTCAAAAAGTAGTCAAGATTTGACTACTCATTCTGATTGGCTAAAAATTTGTTCGAACAGCCAATAAAAAGTGGTGATTAAGCTTTTATTGTTTCGATGTTGTTTTGTTATATCAATAGACCTCATGAAAAATATGCTTTTACAAAGAGACTCTATGTTTACATATTGCATAATCCTTAACAACTGCCACTATTTGAATCAACTGATGATACCATGCTGATTTTTTCTTTCTGAGTTTTGGAAGAAAGTTGAAAAAATCAGTATGGTATCCAGGCTAAGATTATAGTGGAAGACCTTATTCCAATCTACCAGACAGATTTTTTTCACTGGACTGTTTTACTCAAAATTTATTCTAGAAAACGATAAAAACATTTAAAAAACTGAACACAAACAACAAAACAACAAAATTTATCTGCCTTAGAATTAGAAGCATAATAGCTAGCTACTGCTA
>CAZKHC010000510.1:0-1002 GCA_964552135.1 uncultured Algimonas sp.
TGTAGCGCGCGCCAGAAGGCGAACGGGGCGACGAAATGTCTATTTTTGTAGGTCCAGTTTTTTTTCACGCGTGAACTGCAGTCGCGAACACGCGCCGAATTGAAAATCCAAGACGACATGAGGAGCCATAAAGGATTGCGTCGCTTCTTCAACGCCTAATCAGAGTCAAAAAAAGCGAGCCACCTCGCAGATTCGCCTCAAAAACCGCCCATCCTTTCAGCGCACCCCCTTCGCCTTGACCAAAACTTGTGCAATATCATTGCATATGCACGAACAAGCCTAACACACCCTCTCATCCCCTCGACTCTGAGCGACGCGGGAGTCATCACATATTTTGTAACGCCAAATGTGTCATAGCGGAGTTTTCACATGAAAAAAATTGAAGCCATAATCAAACCCTTCAAACTCGACGAAGTTAAAGAAGCCCTACAAGGCGTCGGCCTGCAAGGCATGACAGTTGTTGAAGCGAAAGGCTTTGGCCGCCAAAAAGGTCACACCGAGCTATACCGCGGCGCAGAATACGTCGTCGACTTCCTTCCAAAGTTGAAGCTTGAACTCGTCGTGGCAGATGGCCAAGTTGAAAGCGCTCTGGAAGCCATCCAAACTGCCGCAAAGACCGGAAAAATCGGCGACGGCAAGATATTTGTGTCAGATGTATCCCAAGCTATTCGTATTCGTACGGGTGAAACGGGCGACACAGCACTGTAAACTGAAACCACCAAACTAAACGTATTAGGGAAAATCGAAAATGTCAGACCCGACTAAGCTTCTCAAAAAAATGAAAGACGAGGATATTAAGTTCCTCGATCTACGCTTTACCGATCCAAAAGGTAAAATGCAGCACGTAACATTCCACTCAGACTTGGTCGATGAAGACCTGTTCAAAGATGGAACTATGTTTGATGGCTCTTCCATCTCCGGCTGGAAAGACATCAATGAGTCAGACATGGTTCTCCTTCCCGATCCAGATACAGCGAAAATGGACCCGTTCTTCCAGCAAGA